>JAZDOH010000002.1:0-27037 GCA_043798815.1 Candidatus Peregrinibacteria bacterium
ATATTCTAGAATTTCGAGGGGAATTATTGAGGTTGCAAAAAATAAAAAGCATGCAAAAAATCCCGCCAAAGCGGGATTCTGCAGTTGATAACAAATGATCTTTCGACCATCTGCATAATTCAGTTTATCAAAAGGCACCACCAGAAGTCAACCGCGCTTAAATATGATAATCCACCCAGCTCCGTTTTTCTTTCTTTTGGCTCAACAGAATTCCGTTTTGGAGAGCTAGAAGTGAGAGGAGTGCGCATTTGCTGCGGCGCAGACTGATTTCAATGCCGAGCATGTCATAAATGTCTTTCTTGGTGAGCTTGAGCACATCTTTAAGGGGCATGTTTGCAATGAGATCGTCGAGCATATCAGCACTGGCCATACTGATGGCACAACCGACGCCAGTCCACGAGTAAGTCTGCACTTTGCCGCCTTTCAGTTTCAAGTGCACTTCCGCCTCATCGCCGCACGAATGGTTGGCTTCGCGATGGGAAATGTCGGGCTTAATGCCTGCCTGCCGGCCAGGCAGGGATTTATCCTTATGTAAAGGAGTTTTGTAGCGATCCAAAACGTTTTGGGCGTATATATCCATGAAATTTAAGTTAAAAGTTGTACCATTTGTACAAATTGTACAATTTGTACACTTTTTTAGGTAAAGTACGCAAAAACTTCACGCAGAACTTCTGCGCAACGGTCAATTTCTTTCGTCGTGTTGTAAAACGCCAGACTAATGCGAGCGGTGCCGGGAATTTTGAACTCATCCATCAGTGGCTGGCAGCAATGATGTCCACCGCGGATGCAGATTTGCTTCTGTGACAAACCTTCCGCCACATCGTGCGGGTGTACGCCTTTCATCGTGAATGAAACGATAGGACCGCGTTTACTAATGTCATTCCCGCGCAGGCGGGAATCTGGATTCCCGCTTTCGCGAGGATGACATTGAGGACCGATCAGTGTGAGGTAGGGGAGCGCTTTGAGCTTTTTAAGCAAATATTCTGTTAAATCCGATTCCGTTCGATGAATGACATCGCGGCCGATTTTTTCCACGTACTCAATTGCAGCTTTAAGCCCTATGGCGCCGGCAATGTTGGGTGTACCAGCTTCGAATTTATTTGGCAGGCTGGCAGGAGTGAAGTGATCTGTAAACACTTCTTCAATCATATCTCCGCCACCCAAAAATGGCGGCATGGCTTTTAGTAACGCTTCTTTTCCGTAAAGCACGCCGATTCCTGTGGAGCCGTAAAGTTTATGGCCGGTGAAGACCAAAAAGTCACAATCAAGCGCCTGTACATCAATCGGTTGATGCACGGCGAGCTGACTCGCGTCCACGAGTACCTTGGCGTCCACCGCGTGAGCCGCTTTTATGAACGGCCGAAGGTTCGGGATCACCCCCAGTGCGTTCGACATCCCTGTGATGGCGAGGAGCTTGGTTTTGCGCGTAAAAGTCGATTCATTCATCACAATTTCGCCCTCGCTCGTCACATCAAGAAACCGCACGCTCACCCCTCGTCGTTCCTTGAGTTGCAGCCAGGGCACAATATTCGAATGATGCTCGAGTTTGGTGAGTAAAATCTCATCGCCTTTTTTTAAACTTTCTACAAAACTGCGGGCGACCAAATTAATGGCTTCCGTGGAGTTGCGAGTGAAAATGATCTCGTGGTAATGAGCAGCTCCAACGAACTTCGCCACTGTTTTCCGCGCCGATTCATACGCTACCGTTGCCTCCTCCGCTAAAAAATTCGGTCCACGATGAATGTTGCTATTATGAGTCTCGTAAAATGTTCGTTCCGCCTCCAGTACCGCTCGCGGTTTTTGCGCCGTAGCAGCGTTGTCAAAGTAAATGAGTTCCGGCCGGTTTTTGAAAATGGGAAAATCCCGTTTAAAGCCCATGTTGACTTATATGGCTAAATTGTTACACTTAAAAACCAATTTAATTTCTAATTTAATTTTACCATGGCTGAAGAACCAGGAACAGAACCTGAAATAATTGAACGCGAGTCGTCGGGTGACGTAATTACTGGAACAGAAGCAGATGTATTAAGATTGGTTGCGGAGAGAATGGGAGTTCCATTGGATATATTGCGCGCGCCTAAGCCTGGGCATGAAGGACATAAGCAGGCTCTCGTGGCGTTGCGTAGTGTAATACACGCACTATTCATTTTAAATCGTGAAGATTATCCTGCGGCGCATCGATTACTTGGACAAATTGTGGGAGACTATTTGGGACAGTACGATGAGTTACAAAAAAGGTTCCAAAAGCCAGGAGACCTAAGTGCACCTCCGCTATTATCGGCAATTTTAGCATGTGAACTGACACCTGAAAAATTAGCGGTCGCAGCGGAGCATTTGCAGGATCCACATTTGATTCTGGAGCCGCAGTCTGAAAGCCTACCTTATAGTATAAGGCGTGAGAGTTACCTGTACACAGGTCCAGAAGTGGGTTTTGCCGTCATGGTTAAGGAAATGGGAGCTTTGCTCAGAGGCTTAGTGAACGGAATGTGTGTGGTTGATAGGGATTTCGTAGAAATTCCATTTCAAGTCCCATTAGATCAAGCTAAGATAACCGGTTATAAAGCCTGGTTGGTCGATGGGGGGTTAATGGATGCAAGGGTCGCAAGGAAGCGTGGTGATGATCCAAGAAACGGCACAACCTTAAGGAGCGCACAAGAACGGGCTGAAGCACAGAAGGCGTGGTTAAGCGAGCACCCTTTATTGCATGGCGTAGATCGCAATCTGGCTATGATGTGGTGGCTAAACAGAATAGGTCCAGTAGGAGGATTAGAACAGCCAAGGCAATCATACGACCCACTCCATGAAGTCGCACCGTTAACAGTATGGCTTGGCGGAGATGAAAAATTAGATTCCGAACGTTTTCCGCGAATCGAATTGAACCGTGGAACAAAAATACTTAGTTGCAAAGACGGCAGGCGGCCCGGAGAAGATGATGCACCGCATTATGCTGTTGGGGGTGACGTAATATTTAAAACTCCTCCATCTAATTCGTAATAAGTCCTTTAGCCTTTTCCAGGGCTTCCTTCAAAAATCCTTCCGCTAGTGCTTTGCGTGCCTGTTTTTCGTTTAATCCACGCGATTGCATGTAAAACAGGGATGCCTCGTCCAGGTTCGTCACGCTGGCGCTATGGCTGGCTTTTACGTCGCTTGTGTCTATCTTAAGCGCTGGCACGGCTTTGATTTGGGTATGCGGGCTTAAATTGAGTGCGGATTGCGTCAAATGCGCTTGGGTGCCGCCGGCCTGGCGCTTGATTTCCAAAATTCCGCGTATGTCCAAAGCGCTTTTACCTTCCGCGACGCCTTTAGCTGTCAAAAGCCCGCGCCCATCTCGCGCCTCAAAACAATGTTCCAGTTCAAAGCGAAGCTCCCGCCTGCCTCCCGCGCGCGCCGCCAGATCCATGTTGATTTCGGCTCCTTTGCCGCGGGCGATTAGAATAACGCGGCTTTTTACTTTTTTTGCGCCCAGATGTATGAAAAAAAGATGGATTTTCGACTTTTCGCCAGCCACGGATTCCACCGTTTCCGCGAACTCAACGGTTTTTGGCAGATTTTGCGTGAACACGGCCCTAAGTTCGCTTCCGGCGCCGACATGGATTTTTAGATCGTAAGAATCTTTCCATTCCTGAACCACGGTTGCGCGCACGCCACCCGCGGGAATGGCGATGCGGTAAGACTTGGCGCCTATTTTTTTAAGAAAAGAATTTTTCATGCGATCGAACTTTCCATTTCAAGCTGAATCAACCGATTCATTTCTACCGCGTATTCCAACGGAAGCTCACGCACGATGGGGTTAATGAATCCGTTCACGATCATGGCCTGAGCCTCGGCTTCAGCAATTCCTCGGCTCATTAAATAAAAAATATCCTCTTCATTCAAACGTCCCACGCGGGCTTCGTGATTCACGGTGGCCGAATCACAATCGACTTGGATGTTGGGGTGTGTGTCGGAAATGGAAATTGGATCCAGGATCAACGCGTCGCATCGCACGCTTGCCAGGGCGTTCTCCGCGCTTTTCGCAATCCGTAACTCTCCGCGGTACACCGAACGGCCGCCTCCTTTACTGAGGGATTTCATTACCACCTGCGAACTCGTGTTTTTGCCCAAGTGAAAAACCTTGGCGCCCGTATCCTGAACCTGGCCGGCGTTGGCGAACGCGATGCCAATATGATCGGCGCGGGAGTGATCGCCCTTTAGAATACTGCAGGGGTAAAGCATTGTGACTCCCGAACCCATGTTGCCGCCCACCCATTCCATGATCGCGTTTTCTTCGATGATCGCCCGTTTGGTGTTTAGGTTATAAGTATCGCGGCTCCAGTTTTCTACTGAGGAATAGCGGAATTTAGCCCCCTTTCCCACAAACACCTCCACGCATCCCGCGTGCAGGGCATTGGAACCGTATTTGGGCGCGCTGCAGCCTTCGATGTAATGCCCTTCGGCTCCTTCTTCGATGATGATGAGCGTGTGTTCAAATTGGCCCATGCCGCGCGCGTTCATGCGGAAGTAGGATTGCAGGGGCTTTTTGAGTTTCACGCCTTTTGGAATGTGCAAAAACGTTCCGCCGCTCCACACCGCCCCATGCAGTGCCGCGAATTTATGATCATGAGCCGGCACGCACTTCATGAAATACTTTTTCACCAATTCCGGGTGTTTTTGCAGCGCGACATCCAGATCCGTAAAAATAACCCCCTGGTTCTGAAGGTTTTTTTCCAGCGAGTGGTAGATTGCCTCGCTTTCGTATTGGGCACCCACGCCGGCCAGCACCTTGCGCTCCGCCTCCGGGATTCCAAGGCGTTCAAACGTATTTTTGATGGCAGCCGGCACTTGCTTCCAGCTTTTGTAACCCCCTTTTTTATCGGCGGCTTTGGCGTAAAAACAAATCTCGTCAAAATTGAGCGCTAAGAGATTTGCGCCCCACGCGGGCATCGGAAGCGCCAAAAAATGCCGGTAAGCGGCCAATCGATATTTCAGCATCCATTCCGGCTCATCTTTATCGCGTGAAATCAGCCGCACCAATTCTTCCGAAATCCCTTTGCTGAACCGTTTCATGTAATCCGAAGGGTCGGCATGGTCAAACGCATCCCGATTCAGTTTTGAAAAAATAGGGTCGGTTTTAGCCCGTGGTTTTATCAGCATGGGACTCATAGGTCTTCATAGCCCTTTTTTTCGAGCTGGTGGGCAAGGGCTTTGCCTCCCGAACGCACGATTTTACCCTTTTTGAGCACGTGCACATGATCGGGCTCAAGGTATTTAAGAATGCGTGGATAATGGGTGATCAAAAGCACCCCCATTTTCCTTCTGGATTCTTTGTGCGCGCGGTTGATGCCTTGGCACACCACCTTGAGCGCATCGACATCCAATCCCGAATCCGTTTCATCCAGAATGGCCATCAGTGGTTTGAGCAGGCTCATCTGTAATATTTCCGCTTTCTTTTTTTCTCCGCCTGAAAACCCCACGTTCAGATCCCGTTCCGCGAGTTTTTCGTCGATTTTAAATTGAGCCATCAATTCTTGTAGTAAGCGCTTGAAGCGGAAAACAAGAATGAGAGGTTGATTCGGGTTTCTATGTTTTTTCTGCGCCCGGTACGCGGCGAGTAAAAATTCCTCCAGACTCACTCCGCTTATCTCTTTAGGGTATTGGAACGCCAAAAACAATCCCGCAAGCGCCCGTTCGTGAGGAGCCAGTTTGAACAGACTTTTTCCGTTGTATCGGATATCGCCTTGGATCACTTTGAATTTCGGATGCCCCATCACCACATTTGCCAGCGTGCTTTTGCCGGAACCATTCGGCCCCATAATCACATGCACTTCACCCGGTCGAATCGTCAAATTGACTCCGTTGAGCACGGGCTTTCCTTGTACAGTCACATGCAGATTTTTGATTTGTAGGATATGGCTCATAGGCCTTAAAAAAAATTTCTGGTCGGGGTGACAGGACTTGAACCTGCGACCTCTTGCACCCCATGCAAGCGCGCTAGCCAACTGCGCCACACCCCGACGCGAGGAGCATCATACCTCATTTTTAGGGGAAGCGCACGGGCATTCTCAGTTCATCATCATGTTCCGGTAATCCGGAGGGATTGTCTTTTTGAAAAACCAAAGTTCCGGTTTTAGCTGTGGTCGCAAACTCCAGTGTGGCAGTGAAAGGCACAAAGTCCTCAGTCATCCAATCCCCCTGAGCTTGAGCCGGCGTAACCGCAAGTTCGTTTCCCTGATCATTGAGCAATCGCACGGGAAAGCTGGCTTCAAAATACCAGGGGCCGCGAGCTTGGCCGGTCACAACAAGAGGGCTTGTGACTTGCTGATAAGCCTGTGGGGTTTCCACTTGGATTTTATCTGTTTTAGGGTTGGTCCATTCCCGGGATTGCTGATTGCAGCCCGTGAGGGTGAGCAAGCCAAAAACAATCGCGCCGATGATGGAAAAGCGTGCAAAAGAATTCATAAAATGGGGATTAAGAGTTTGTTTCCGTGATCAACTGTCCGCAGGCGGCGGCAATGTCATCGCCCATGGTTTTGCGCACCGTAACATCCACTCCGTTTCGAGTGAGGAAGTCTTTGAATTGATAAATCTGAGAGTCCAGACTCCGCTTAAACCCCAAATGGGTAAAATTGTAAGGAATCAAATTCACTTTGATCTGTCCCAAATCATTCACCAGTTCCGCCAGCGCTTGTGCGTGATGTGGGGTGTCGTTCACATCCTTCAGCATCACGTATTCAAACGTCAGATGATGGCGGCGGTTTCCGAATCGCTCCAAATACTCGTGAGCCCATGCTTTAAAGAGGGGAATAAATTTCGGATGAGAGGTCGGCACAATTTCCTTGCGTGTTTTGGGGTCGGCGCTGTGGAGTGACACGGCCAGCCGCACGTGCGGCCAATCCGGATCGGTCAGGATTTTTTGGAGCAGGGGAATCAGTCCCACGGTAGAAACGGTGATGTGGGTGGGGCCAAGGTCGGTGTAAGCGAGCCAGGTTTGAATGGTTTTTTTGACGTTGTCATAGTTGGCCAAAGGTTCTCCCATGCCCATAAAAACCGCATTGCTGATGCGTTGGGGTGATGGCGAATTTTTTTTGAGGTATTGCGTCCAAAAACGGTATTGGTCGGTGATCTCATCGCTTGTTAGACTCCGCTTGAGCCCCATTTTCCCCGTGGCACAAAACCCGCATTTCATGGCGCAGCCCACCTGCGATGAAACGCACATCGTCCAGTCGCCGCGGCTGTTTTCCATCAACACGGTCTCAATCTGCAAACCATCCTCCAGCGTTAAAAGCGCTTTGTAGGTGTCTCGCTTAGAACTCGTGAACACCTGCGATTCACTCCACGACACCCAGGGCACTTCTTGTTCCAATGTCTCGCGCATGGCCTTCCCCAGGGAAGTGATGTCACTCCACGTTTGGAGGTTCGGTTGAAAAAGAGCCTGTTCCATTTGTTTCCAGCGGAACGGCTTTTCGCCGGGGAAAAGAGCCTGAAATTGTTCTTGGCGTGTCATAAAACAAAAGTCTTCACTTTACTATCGGGTGGTCTTTTAAATGGTCGGAGTGGTGGGACTTGAACCCACGACCTCAGCGACCCGAACGCTGCGCGCTAGCCAACTGCGCTACACTCCGTGGAGATAAGTACTTGCGGGTAAGGGGGTCTAATGGAGCCAGCGACCGGGATTGAACCGGTGACCTGCACGTTACGAATGTGCCGCTCTACCAACTGAGCTACGCTGGCAAACTGCCTCCTGCACAAGCAGGAGCTCACTCATTTTAACAATAAAATTTTGCGAATCCAGCAAAAGTTTCGTATTCTAAAGACGTGATCAAGCATTATCAGCAAATTTTAGGGACACCGGTGTTGCATTTTGAGCAGGGGAATGTGCTTGGAACGGTCAAAGACGTGATCATTCATCCCGATACGGGAAAACTCGAAGCTTTGTGGGTCAAGCCAAAAGGGGCGCTCACGGGTTACGCGGTTTTGCAGACTCAAGACATTGTGGAGTGGAAAAAGAATATTTACGCAAAGGGGGAAGAGTCACTGGCGGAAGCGGGTGAAATAATCAAAATCGCCGAAATCCTTTCCGATGGCCGGCAGATTCTGGGCAATCGGGTTCGCACTGAATCGGGGGAAAGCTTGGGACGCGTTAAAGACGTGGATTTTGACACGGAACATTTTTATCTTCGCCAACTCTATACACAAAAATCACTATTGGGTTTGTGGGCTCATGATAATCGGATTTTGAGTTACGACCTGATCGTAGAGGTGTTGCCTGGCTATATTTTGGTTAAAGACCGCACAGAAAAAACCGAGAAAGTAAAAGCCTCTCTTCTCAAAGATAAAAATGTGGTGCTGGACGTTTAAAAGCCAGAGCCACTAAAAAACCCCTCGTTCGAGGGGTTTTTATTTTGTAAAGGAGAATGGCTGGATTAGCCGAGAGCGCTCGTTACGAACGTTACGACGGTGTAGGAAAGCAAAATGATGACGATACCAATAACGGAATAGGTAATAATTTTTTTGGCTTTGCCAACCGCTTCATCATCCCCGCCTGCAGTCACCATGAGGACGCCGGCGTAGATCAAGAAAGCCACAGCGACCAATCCCAGAAGACCCAGGAAGAAATTAATGATATTGGTGATATTTTGCCCCAGTGTGCCTTGAGCGGCCACATTGGGTGAGGCGCCCGTTTGGGGATTATCAAAGAAGGAGGCTCCTTGAGCCAGCGCATTGTTAATAAAAAAACCAGCAGAAGCGGCATAAACACTCCCCATGGCCATCGTTTTTTTGACGAGCGTTTTCATTTGGATATTGTTAGAAGGTAATTTCTTATTCACCACTTTATAGGATCGCCCAGGAGCTGTCAAATAAAAAAAGTTGAGATAAAAAGTAAGGGTGGTCGGGGAGACCCCGCCCTAGCGGGGCGGCCTCCTGTGGTCGGGGAGACAGGACTCGAACCTGCGGCCTCCTGGTCCCAAACCAGGCGCTCTAGCCAACTGAGCTACTCCCCGTTGTTGCCATTGCATGGAGCCACCTGTCGGACTCGAACCGACGACCCACTGCTTACAAAGCAGTTGCTCTACCAGCTGAGCTAAGGTGGCACGAGCGTGGTGGGCAGGGAGGGATTCGAACCCCCGAAGGCGCGAAGCCACCTGATTTACAGTCAGGCCCAGTTGGCCACTTTGGTACCTACCCACATCGTCGTTTGCTTTACGTACATTAAAGCAACTGTACCCTTTATATCAAGATTATATTTTTATTCGACACCCGCTTTTAGCTATGGTATAAAATGCATACCGTTTGTTCGTTTAAACCGTAGTGGTCGTCCCGATTTCAATCGGGAAGGAAAGTCCGAGCATCATAGAGCAGAGTGGTCGCTAACGGCGAACCGGCTCCGCAGTAATGCGTAGTCAGGGAAAGTGTCACAGAAACCATTCCTCTCCTTCTTTTCGCAAGCTAACGAAAGGATGGAGTAAGGGTGAAAAGTCCCCGATAATCAGCGGGGTCTCCGGTCGCGCAAGCCATCGGAGCGGTAAACCCCACTCGATGCAAGGCGGTATGGCAGAAAGGATTAAGTTGGCGGCCTCGTCGGCCCTTTCTGACCGCTGCTTAGAGAGATGACCACTTCCCCCGAAGTCCGCCTCAGGCGGACGAAGAGGGAACAGAACTCGGCTTATGAGTTTGGGCGAACAAACGGTAAACTTAAACTATGAAGAAATCAGAGATGGCATTGGGGGCGCTGCGTTTACCTGCAGACTACGTGGCGGCACTGAGCGCTTTTTTATTGGCTTATTACCTGCGTCCGATCACGGACTTGATCCCGGGCGTTCAGTATGCTTTTTTACTGGAACAACTTCCGCCCTTTGGCGAATACGTCGGATTTGCATTGATGACGGGTGTGGCGCTAGTGTTGCTGTTTGCGATTTGGGATTTGTATTCTTTTAAGCCCAATCGAAGCTTTTTCCGGGAAGCGTTCAAAATCATTTTTCTCACCTCCGCCTGGCTGTTGGGCATCATCGCGTATTACTTCCTCGTACTGCACAAACTCTTTTTCTCCCGCATTGCCCTGGCCCATATTTGGCTTTTAACCATTGCACTCGTTTTGTTTGGGCGGATGCTGATAGCGATGCTTCGCTCAGTTTTATTGAAATATGGAATCGGGCGCCGGCGGGTACTTTTTGTGGGAGTGAATGATTTGGCCGATCAAATGAATGATCAGCTGCGCCGCGATCCGCAATACCAAGTATTGGGTGCGCTTTCAGCGAAAACCGAATCCCGCAAACAAAGAAAACTGCAAATCATCGGCACCTTGGATCAGCTCGACGCGATTGTCAAAAAACAAAACGTGGAGGAAATCATCCAGGCCGACCCAGACGCGTCGGATCAGATTTCCCGCAGCCTCCTGTCATTTTGTCGGTCGCATCAGATCAAATATCATTTCATTCCGGATTTAGTCCGGCTCCAAAGCACCAACGTGGAAGTACTGACCATCGGCGAAATGCCGCTCATTCGTCTGAACCAAACGCCACTGGAAGGATGGGGACACATCAATAAAAGGGGATTCGACATGCTCACGAGTTTTGTCCTGATTGCTTTGCTCACCCCTTTGTGGCTGGTGGTTCCGGCGCTCATCAAGCTCGATTCACACGGCCCGGTGATCTATAAAAGCAGGCGTCGTTTTAGGGATTGGGTTTTTAACGTGTACAAGTTTCGCTCCATGGTGTCGGATGCGGATTTTAAAAAAACTTCCTTGCTTTGCCAGAATGAACGGCGCGGTCCTTTGTTTAAAATCAAAAATGACCCCCGCGTCACACGACTTGGGCGATTCCTGCGAAAAACCAGTCTGGATGAGCTTCCGCAGCTCTTCAATGTGCTAGTCGGCAACATGAGCCTCGTTGGTCCTCGGCCTCACCTGCCCGAAGAAGTGGCGCAATACGAAGACCGGCATCACCAAGTATTTGCCTTAAAGCCCGGCATCACCGGACTCGCGCAAATCAGCGGTCGCAGCAATCTGGATTTTGAAGATGAAGTGAAACTCGACGTTTATTACATCGAAAATTGGTCGCTGTGGCTCGACCTTAAAATCCTCTTTAAAACATTGGGGGTCGTGTTGCGCGGAGAAGGGGATTAGCTCGAATGCTTGATTTCGCTTCCGCTGGCGTGCGGCGTGGATTTGCGGCACGTGGAGCAGAATTTTTTATGTTCGAGCTTCGCCGTGGTCTTTTTATTGATCCGCGTTTTGTAATTCTGCATCTTGCAGGTCTGGCAGCTGAGGTACACGTTGGTGTTTTTTCCGCGTGGCATAAAAAAGGGGTTAAAAGTTAGCTGGAGCCGTCACCCGGAATTGAACCGGGGACCCCGTCCTTACCATGGACGTGCTCTACCAACTGAGCTATGACGGCACGACAATCAAAGTAGCGATTTCACCTTGGCAAGTCAAGAAATCACAAGGCACAACAAAAACTCCAAGTTGCCGTTTGACCCAGTGCGTCTTAATACCAGTTTTTTTAGGTGGGAAGGGTCGGTCCGGGGATGCCAGACGTAAAACCCATAATCCCTTCAGAAAACTGACCGATTTTGCGCACAAAGCTTGAGCGAACAACCCAGGATTTTTGTTTTTGTTTCCTGCCTGCCGGTAGGCAGGCGACCTCATTGAATCAAAAATGTGTTCAGGAGTCAACTCATTTACAGCTTATGTGGATTTGAGGGGTGAAGAAGATAAATATTTAAAGCGTGAATTAGGTATTAGGTGCTAAAAGCCTGGAGTCAGATCAATATAAAGTCGATATAAGATAGATATCAGATCGACTCCATGCTCTTAAGGGGCGGACTAGCATGCTTCGCCAAGTAGCTTAGGTGTTTTTTAAGCCACTTCTTTTTCTCTAATTTTATATCGTTCCGGGACAGGGGAAGACAACACCGTTCCAACATCCTCGGTTTTGCGTGGCTTTAAGCACCATGGGAAGATAAATGTTTCATCGCGCTCTTGCAGACGAACGCGCCAATGCTTATTAGGCAAGGGAAGTTTCTTTTGTTGTAAAATCGCCAGTTCGTGCGATTGAATATTGTAAGGAAGGCCAGTTTTCTGACACAAAAACACCTTACCTCTCAAATCTTCGGCTTTGGCATCCAGGCTCATCATAGATCCTTTATAAATTAAATTGGTGTCATATTCACGTTCTGTCGATTTATCCATCCATTCAAAACCCAGTTTCTCAGCCAGAGCCTTATCAACATTAAAATACTCGTGCGTCATGGAGTTATTAAGAGGGTGTGGACTGCAGTAGGGAGGAAAAAATTGGCCCCATTCTCCGCGTTTTGTCATGTCAGAGATAATACGTTCAACGAGGGCATGATAATCTTTTTCGGAATATTGTTTATTCAGGATGCAATATTTACGGCATTTGATTCCCACGCAACCAAAACAATGCTCGCATCCGGGACAACTGTCGCAATACGTGAGGTATCGGCAGTTGTTCCAGCAGTCGAAACACATTCGAAGGTAATAAACATTGTATCCGCAACTATTGCTGTTGTAGCACAATTCGCCGGGGTCGCCCCACAAATCGAAATCCAGACAATCTTTGCACTTACGTAAGCTGGAACTATTCATGCAATCTTTGCTGTACTCCACAATGTAGGAATTGAGAACATTCTGGGAAAATCCGATATCATTTCCTGTACAATCTTCCGAGCCAACGATATTGGCATATTTGTGCGTGTAAATAGTCCGGAGGTTTTCAAGCTTATCATAACAATAATCGATTTTTTCGTTGGTCAAAGGCATTAATTCCAGCAATTTTTTTTCATAATCTTCCTTACTATATTGCTCGTTTAAAATGCAGTACTTCCGTCCTACCAGTCCAACACACATAAAACAATTCCGACATCGGCGGCAATCATATAAAAACCGACTGTCGGAACAGTCGACGCAATATGCGCTAAAATCAACATTGTAACAGGTGCGGCAACTCGTCACTTGATAGCATAGAGTACATTCATGGGCGATGCTCATGTCCATGCAAGTTTTACTTCGCTCAGTGTTGATGCAGTAATGACAATCTTCATTGTCCCCCGAAGCAAAAATCATGAAACAATCTTTACAGTGATTGGCACAGTTCACATAAGAAGAATTCTGCATGGTGCTGTCGCAGGCGATGCTCATGCGTGGAACCTGGAGCTGCAGTCGACGGAATTGTCTGAAAAAGGATTCGTTTAGATCGTATTCTGCTTCGGGTACCAAAAAATCCTTGGTCCACCACAAATCATGCCGATACACTTTAAATGGCGATTCCGGCGAAAATTGACTGATGATGCGTTCACCTGTTAGGTCACAGGTTCGCCAAAATACATTCACTTCATTGCGGAACGCGTAGTGAAAAAATCTGGTTTGCTCAGGTGTTTGCCCATGTAGTGGCACCTCAAATTTTTGGTGCAAACGAAAGTAGTCTTCATTGTAATCGGGCTTGGCATTGAGATCTACAGTTAAGCGCATAGAAATCAAGTGATCAGATACAATCCCACCGTGATCAGTTCGTAACCCGCCTGCAAATACGTTCCCAATACGGAAAAACCGGTCATTTCCTGGAGCAAACGATCCAGTACAATAAGAATAATGAGCGCCACCGGTCCGCGTGCCAAAAATCGCTGATACCAGTCTTCACGGGAGCTGGGAATGACGAGCCCCAAAAGCTTACTGCCGTCCAGCGGAGCCAGGGGAATGAGGTTGAATAAAAACAAAACCAGGCTGAGGCTAAAAATGGCCCGAAGGCCTTCCACCACCCATCCTGGCAAAGGAATGTATTTGAGTGCAATCACCAAAACCAACGCCGTCAGTAAATTGCTCACGGGGCCGGCCATGGAAATCAACGCGGCATCGCGACGGGGGTGTTTTAGATTGTAATAGTTGAACGGTACGGGTTTTCCCCAGCCGAAATGAACGATAAAAATCATCAGAGTGCCCAGGGGATCCAAGTGCCGCAAGGGGTTCAGGCTCACACGTCCCGCCAGTTTGGCTGTTGGGTCACCCAATTTTAAGGCCACCCAGGCATGAGCCGCCTCATGGACAGAAATGCAAACTGCCAAGGCGATGACCAAATAAATCAATTCCATGTTCCTCATGATATTCACGGGAACCCAAAAGAGCACGTGAAAGTATTTGACATAGAATTAATAATATGTTATCATATTTATGTCGGCATCAAAAAATATTAATTGCTGACACACCTTTTTATCCTTTAACTAAAAAACAAAAATGAAAAAAAGGATTGAATTTGGCCTCTCATGGGGTCAGAAAGCGGGACTCATGATTTCCGCGTTTTTACTCGTAACCGTCGCACTGGTCGAATCCAGCGCGAACCTTAAAACAAAGGCTTATTTTAAAACAATACTGACGCAGGAAGATAGCGTACAGCGGGAAGTAAATGTACAAAATGATGAAGGCGTGACAGGAGGTCATGAAGAAGATTTATATCCGGCTAGTGAAGGTTCAGGATCCGGCGGAGGGCAATCGGATAGAAATCAAAACCAGCAACAGTTTCAGCAGCAAGACACCGCTCGTCAACTGCAGGACGCGCAGCGAAGCCTTAAAGAAAGGCAACGCAATTACAGCGATCGTACACGCGAATTAAAACAGAATTTTCGCAATTCAAAAGTCGATACATCTGTTGTAACTCCGTTAATGAGCGCATGGGACGAAGTGCTGAAACAAATGGAACAGGCTTTGAACCAGCAAGACTTGGAGACGTATTGGACGCTGGAACGAGAAGATTCAAATGATGCCGCTTCCGCAGTTAATGATGCTTTCCAGTCTCTTTATAAGGAAAACGAAAAAGGCAATATAGAACGCACTTTAAAAGATAAAGAGCGCTCGCTTAAGGACAAAGACCGCGAACTTAAAAATCATGCACGTGAAAAACGCGATATCACCAAGCTCCTGGAAATCGTGAATCAACTTAAAACCAAGTTTGAAGAAATGAAGCAATTTGTTTCATCTTCTGATTTTGACCAACAAGAGTTTTGGGATTTAAATCGTGATTATGATGACATTGACCGCGTATTCGGGGACGAAAGCAACGTTTTGAACCAGCAAGGTCAGTCAGGACAGATTCAAAAGGTAATAAAAGAAAAAGAGCGAGGTATGAAAGATCAGGAACGAACGGTTAAAGAACAGCTACGCCAAAAACGCGATGTTTCCGGATTGCAAAACTTAATTGGTCAGATGAAAGCGAAATATGAAGAAATGAAACAATTCGTTTCATCTTCTGATTTTGACCCACAGGATTTTTGGCCTTTAAACCAGGAATACGATGATTTGAACCGTGAGTTCTGGGATATGAACAACCAATTCCAGCAAGAGCAACAGAAAGGGGATATGACCCGCATTCTTTCCGAAAAAAGCAAAATGATCAAGGATCTTGAGCGTCAGTGCGGAAAACAAGGGTGCGGGGATATGTCTCAAAAAGTGAATGAAATTTATAACCAGATGCAGCAAACAACTCAGTCAGATGACAATCAGGCGTTTTGGGATGCGAATCGTGAACTGGATGACACGACACGCGAATTTTGGGATCAGCAAAAAGAACAATCAGAAACGCAGGATATTAAACGATGGGTCATGGACATTGGTCGCGAGCTCAAAGATCGAAGCAAATGGATTCAAGATATGCTTCGGCAGGCCAAACAGAACAAACTCGATGTTGCCCCTTTAAATAAAGCTGCGGAAATTTTAAAACAAATGCAGGCAGTTGCAGAAAAGGCCAGCCAGGCATATCAGAACAACGATTTTGAAACAGCACGCGATCTTTTGCAGATGGACTTTAATGATCTCCGCCAGGAATTTGATACAACCATGGAGAGCGTAAAAGAAAGCCAGCAAACCGTTTCCGCTTTGCAGGAAGTTCAGATGGCAGAGAAGGAAATCGGTCGTTTTGAAAAGGAATTGCAGCGCAAAAAAAATGCTGATCCTGCAACCGTTGAAACGTGCAAAGGTTATCTTGGCCAGGCCAAGGCTTTGGTTCAAAAATTAAAAACAGCGGTAACAGCCAGTGATGGATCAAGCGTAGACGACCTTAAAATGCAGCTTGAAGAACTTGGTGGCAACGTTGAACAAGACTGCTCAGGAATTATGCAAATGATGAAAGGCCCTGATTACCAGTCCGTTAATGAGGTTTATGTGCAGGAGCCAAATCGTGCCATGGCCACAGAAGTTTTTGGCAAAATAAGCAGTGATGTCGCCGCGCAAGTGGTGGAACAGATCAAACAAAATCCCACGCTTTTCAACACGATATTGGAAAGCGTCGGTGGCCAGTTTAAAGACCAAATAGCAAAGGCTTTAGAAGCCGCCTCTTTTATGCCGAAAGAGTTTCAGGAAGAAATGCTCAGTCGCAAGACTGCGTTGCTGGGGCAAATCCAGGAAATGGAAGCGTTAACCTTTAAGCTGAAGGAGCTCAAAAATGAGCTTCAGGGTGTTTGGCAGCAGCTCTCAAGTTACAACTTTGTCGGCGATACCGGAACGCAAATGGAAGAAGAAATATCCAACTTTATTACCGAAGCACAAAGTTCAGGAGTAACCAAGGATAAAATCCGCGATTTTAAAGATATGGCTACAAAAAAGATTGTTGAGGCACGTGTGGAAAAATACAAAAAAGGCGTCATTCCGTTTATGGACGCGGATGATGATCAATGGTTTTCCCGCTACGCGGCTCAGGCGAAAAATTATGGTTACGTTAAAGGCACCGGTGATTCCAACTACACCAAACTGGATCCGGAACGTGCCACCAATGTTGCCGAAGCCGTAACACTTTTCGGCCGCGTACTCACGGAACAGGAAAAAGCAGGAATCATAATTACAGGTGATAAGCTGTCTGACATCATCATCCAAAACGGAAGAACATTCAACAGTTTGCCGGATTGGGCGAAGGATGGCGCTGAAGAACTTGCCAAAGCAGGCGTGGATATCAATGATCTTTTTGATGGCAAAAAAGCAGGGGAAACAGTAACCCGCGCAGAAGTAGCTGAGTTGCTGCAGGAAGCATTTAATTTGCCGGATGCGGAAAATATGCCAAATTTTGCTGACACAAACCGCGTTTCTGCCGATGAAGCACAGGCCATTGCGGCTGTAAACGAGGCCGGCATTATGACAGGTTACGCTGACGGTTCCAATCGTTTTGGCGCTGATGAAGCTCTTAATCGGGCTGCCCTTGTAAAAGTGCTCATCAAAGCGAGCGAACAGAGTGGAAGTCAGACAGAATCTAGGCCGGAAAAATTAATGCCTGAAGAAACTGTGCCCGTAGAATAAATGTAAATTTAGTATTTTTTTAAAAAAGACTCCCGATTATCCCGGGGGTCTTTTTTTATAGAAATGATGGCGGAGAGAGAGGGATTCGAACCCTCGAGAGCCTTGCGGCTCTACCTGCTCTCCAAGCAGGCGCACTCGGCCACTATGCGATCTCTCCGCGAAAGCTTTTATAATTTACGAGCAAACCCAAAAAATTGCAATGGAGCTACGACATGATAGACTGAAGTTACTTTAAATTTAACCTTCATTCTCATGATGTGGCCTAAATCGTATCTTGCCAACCTGGCGGTCGCAGGAATTGTGCTTGTAACAATTACTGGCAGCGTTTATTTGGTTTTCAAAACCGTTTATATCAATTCAACTCCGCCTTATCCGCCTGTCGTAACTTTGGAAGGAATAGGAAGGGAACAGGGAATCCCAACCGTGGCTGCCGTTCAGATAGGGGTAGTGAGTCAGGCCAAAGATGCGGCGAAGGTTTACATTCAGAATGTGGAAAAAGCGAATAAGCTTGTTGCCGCGTTCAAGGAATTGGGCATTGAGGAAGAAGATCTACAAACTCAGAACTATTCTCTTGGACCTCAGTACACTTATGATACGCAAAATGTTTCACATCTGTTGCAATATGAAATGAGCCAAACCATCAGAGTAAAAGTGCGAGATCTTGGCAAAATCGGCCAGGTTTTGGCGAAAGCCACCGAGTTGGGATCAAATCAGATTACCGGGCCTGAGTTTGTGATCGACGATGAAAAGCCTTTGATTGAAGAGGCCCGCAAAAAAGCGTTTGAAGATTTAAAGGAAAAACAAGTGATGATGGCGCAAGAATTGGGTGGAAAATTCGGCCGCCTGACGAGTTATAGCGAATGGATTGAACGGAATCCTTACGCACAGGCTTTTTACTACGGCGAAAAGGGCGGTGGCGGAGGCATGGGTGCAGGTTCGCCAACGCCTAACATCCAACCAGGATCTCTTGAGCTGATTTTGCACATGAACGTTTCGTACGAACTGAAATGATCAGGCCTTTTTAGCTTTTTTCACCATTCTCGCTTTGAGCAGGGTTCTCATTCCTTGCGTTGAAATGCGCATCACTTCCACTTTTCCGGTGGCTGGGTTAAACACACGTCGCTTGTGCAGGTTCGGGAGGAACCGGCGTTTGGTGTGGCGCATGGAGTGGCTCACATTGTTCCCCACGGAAGGTTTTTTACCGGTGATCTGACAAACTTTAGACATAACAACAAGTTAAAATGCCTCAAGAACCTACCACGCACTACTTAGATTGTCAAACCGTCTAGATTTTGCTAGTCTGTAAGTCAAAAGACGACTCATGTGGAAAAATAGAACATTCATCTTCGCCCATTACAGCTTTACTTTAACGGAACTCGTGGTCTCCGTGGGGATAGTCATTATTTTAATTGCCATGGTTTTTGTGGGATTGGATCCAATCCGCAAATTGGGGGAGGCGCGCAATGCCAGGCGTTATGGAGATACCAAAGCAATTTTGGAGGCCGCCAAAGAACAACAAATTCGGAGCGGTGGAATGCAGATAGCTGGAATCAGCCCAAATTTACGAATGATTGGCAAGGCTGCAAGCGGCTGCAGCGTTGTTTGTGGTGGGGGCACCGAACAGAAAATATTTGCCACTCAAATCACAAGCAGCAACAATGATGCGGAAGAAAAACAATTGTCCAATGGAACAAAATGGATGTATCTGGATAGTGGTGATTTGGAATTGACTTATGAAGACTTAGTCATTCCTCAATGGGTCGGCATGCGTTTTACTTCCATCCCGATTCCACAGCGCGCTACGATCACCAATGCCTACATTCAATTCACGGTTGATGAAGCGACATCTGTCCCCACCAGCATCGTTTTTTACGGAGAGGCGACAAGCAATCCTCCTGAATTTAATATGCAAAAAGGCAACATCAGTTTCCGTCCTCGCGTTAGCTCAACCGTAGCCTGGAGCAATATTCCGGCCTGGACCGCTGCGGGAGCCATCAAAGAGACTCCTGCATTAACCTCTATCATTCAGCAAATCGTGAACCAGGATGGCTGGGCCAGCGGAAACGCACTCGTTATTATGGTGTATGGCACAGGTAATCGAATTGCTAAGTCGTTCAACGGCCTTGCCAGCGCCGCTCCACGTTTGGTAGTGGAATACGTTCAGGCTCAAACCACAGAGAATGCTTGCCTGGATTTGAGCTCAAGGCTCGCGGGTTTAAATTTATTACCTGTCGATCCATCTAAGGGCACTCAAGATAAAACATATTACGCCATTCAATCGGTTACCCCCGAAGGCTTGCGCGTGGTTTCCTGCGTCCCTGAACGCGGTATGAACATTGAATTGGCTCGCTAACCCCATTATAGTGATGATACACGGGGAGAGGTGGCCGAGCGGTTGAAGGCGCACGTCTCGAAAGCGTGTTTCCGGTTTACCCGGAACGAGGGTTCGAATCCCTCTCTCTCCGCCAGCTGGAAAACGTCATATTCACCATGAAAACACCTTGCCCACACTGCCCTCCAACTCGCCCCATAAATCACCGCAGTGAGCGGTTAGAGGGCTTTTTTTTAGAAGTCATGGAACGTTTTTTTGAACCACTGGTTCCAAAATTTTTAGAAAAATTGATGAATCGGGCCATTCTAAAGTTTTTTTTACAAACACTTTTGCGCGTAGGAGTTCTTAAGGAATCAGAGATAAAATCAACATACAAAATTCATCCGAGAACGCTCCAGGTTGAGGAAGAAGCTCAAAAACGAGGGCTTAAGGTTTCCGTTATTACACATTATGGAAGACCCACCAATCTTTTTGTGCTTCGGGGGCAGGGGAAGCCTTATTATTTTGAGGGATTGCCCGGGTACCAGCCGGATTTTACAACGGACATTGATCACAAGGAAAAAGCACGAAAAAAACTCATGAAAATCGGTGTGCCAACCCCCCAGGGGGGAGTTTTTATCAGCGAACGAAAAGCGCTTCGATTTGCGGAAGTCCAAGGTTATCCACTGGTGGTAAAACCCAATCATTCCAGCCTTAGCCGGCATGTGAGCGTTAACATCCGGAATATAGTAGAACTGAAAGAGGCGATTCGAATCGTCAAACAAATCAGCTTCAGTTTCATCGTTGAGGAGTTTCTTGAGGGTTCTTATTTCCGCGCCACTGCTATCGGCGATCACGTTCATGCTGTTTGCCGCCGCGATCCACCCAGCAAACCACTCGAGAACGCACCCGCCTGGAAGTTCAGTTTAGACCTTGGCGGAACAGTGCATGATGTGACGCGCACCACGCATCCCGATAACCTTGTACTTTTTGAGAAAATCGCCCGCGAAGTGAACCATCCGGCGTTGGGCATTGATTTCATCGCCCCTTCGATTTCCGAATCCTGGAAAAACCAGAAATGCGGAGTCATTGAGCTCAACTCCCTCCCGGCGATTGATCTACATACTGCGCCCATTGTACAGGGGGAATCAAGAAACTTAGCGGGGGCGCTCCTGGATCACGTCTTGAAAATGGTAAAGCTCTAAACTCATGAAGCCTTCTCTTAAAAAGCTCAAAGAAGCGATTTGGCTGCGTTCTCCCATTCTGAAAACAATCATGCAAAAGCATGGGGATCGCACTCTTTATGATTACGCCAAAGGGTTTCTAGACGTGAATCCGGCTCCGGGTTTGGACGAACGGAAATCGGAACTGATCGATGTCGTCGAAGAGCTTTTGACGCGTCGGCTTGGCAAAAAAATGGCGATCGCCGTCGCCAGACAACTCAAAAAAAATGCGCTCATTTCCACCGCGGATCATCACGGGATTATCTGTCATCCATTCTTTCTAAATTCCAACATCATTTCATCTCTGCATTTCCAAAGCGAGCCATCGTTTAAGTACCTGATTGCTTTTTCATTCGCCACCATTTCCTTGAGCAATTCCTCTCACCCAAGAAGCATTGAATTTCATGGAGATGGCAAACAATCCAGAGTCCGCCTAAAAGTCTCACTGCTTCCCGATAAGCTCAAAATGACTCCGGCTTACGCAGCTCGAGCGATTGGCGCTGAGGACGTTCAGCGAGCGTGCCTGGAAATCGACAAACACCAAAAAGCCGATGACTTGTCTCCGGAGCACGCGGAGCAAATAAAAAAAATGCTGAAAAAGGTTTTTTTGCGGCGGGAGGTGCTTTCCGCACCGGACTTTAATGCCCAAATCACCATTACAAATCATCGGCTATGGCCGCTCCTTTTCGATAAAAAACCCCCTTTACCAAGTCTCATTTACCTTGAAATCGAAACTGTGGTGGCGGAAATGCTGATCCGGAAACATTTAAAAAATCCTCAGTCACTGATTCATCGTTTGCTTTTTGATCCAAAATGGGCCGCGCTCGCTCAAAAACATTTCAATCATATTCCCGGAGGCTCTTCTCATTTATTTTGGGGTTTGAACGCGAAAAATCATCGTCTTTGCCTTAAAAAGAAAGGAAAGGCGCTCCTTTCAGATGACAAGACTTTTAAAGTGGATTGGAGTCCTAAAGGACTCACGACCGCTCTGAAGGAAAAAAAGATTTTTCCCGGCATGCCGCTTTGCTATCTGATGATCTCCCTCTATTACGGCATGAAGTGTTTGGGTGGATTTTGCCAGGTAAATGAGCTGACCAATATCAAAAAAGCCTGGTCTGCGCTTCTGCGTGAAGTAGGGGAACAAAAAGAAGCTCAGGCGATTAAACCGGTGCAGACAAAAGAATTGGGCGGAGATGGAATGGTTTTGGCTTACCTTAAAACGGAAAAAGGCAACAGGATCCCTGCGACGGGCATCGACTTGTTATTGCAACATCCCAGCCCCTCCTTTTCGAGTTACAAAGCTTTTGCCAAAAAAGTCACGCTGAATCAAATGATGGTTCCGATGCTGCCGGAAATGTTCCATGTGCTTTATTCGGCTGATGAACGAAACCCGGATCTGATAGAATAGAACTAATGAAAATCATTCATCAGAACAAAAAGGCCTACTTCAATTACGAAATCCTGGAAGAATTCAAAGCGGGGATCGTCCTCAGCGGAGCGGAAGTCAAATCCATCCGGGCAGGCCATGTGAATTTAAAAAGCGCTTACGTCACGATTTTGGGCGGCGAGGCCTGGCTAAAGGGCGCGAACATCGCCCGATACCCCTACGACAGCCGGCCGGAATACGACCCTTTCCGCGTGCGCAAACTCCTGCTGAAGAAAGCGGAAATCGAAAAACTAGCCGGGAAACTCAATGCTCAAGGGGTGACCCTGATTCCACTGGCAGTCGGATTGGAAAAACAATACGTCAAATTGGTGCTGGGGCTGGCGCGCGGTAAAAAGAAGCACGACAAGCGCGCCGCCATCAAAGACCGCGAGACCAAGCGTGAAGCCGCACGGGCCATCCAAAACGTCCGCCGTTGAGTTCAAGATTTTTTCTTGCATGATTAAAAGCAACGGGATAAGATCAAATCTAAGATAAATTATCTTAAATTTATGGACATCACGTCACAAACTTCAGCATCAGCCCGAACCAAGCAAAATATCAAAATGAATATAGGAATTCCCAAGGCGCCGCGTTTGCAACCCAATGCAAGGTTTCTTGAACTCAGTTATGGCGATCTTGAAGAAAAAAATCTCGCGCTTAAACGCGACCGTGAAGAGGGACATGCAAATGAATATTTTAAAAGCAAACTCATTCCTGAACTCCGCCGTGAAACGGGAATTAAGGCAGTGACGGTGTGTTTTTCAGACATGGAAGGCAAGCTCCACATGCTGGATTATAACAAAAAATACCTTCTGGATGCCGAAGATAACCTTACTTTCGACGGTTCTTCGATAAAAGGATTCACCCAGCAATCCCATTCCGACTTGAGGCTAAAAATTGATTGGAGCTCTTTCCGGTGGATACCGGCTGATATTTTCGGAGCGGGAAAAGTGCTTCTGTTTGCCAGTACATGCGATGAGAAAGGAAATTTGTATGCCGGTGATTTTCGCGCCCATTTGATGCAGTTAAGGGATGAGTTGCGCAAGGAACAGGAGATCGCGGTTCATGTCGCGCCGGAAGTCGAAGGATTTTTACTGGAAGGAGAAAACGCGGAACAAAGTTATGATGAAAAAATCGGTTTTACGTTTGCGACGCGCGGAGGATATTTCCACTCATTGCCACAGGATAAATTACGAAGATTCATCGATCGACTTGCGGAGGCAACGCGGGCAATGGGTTTTGAAAATGAAAAAGACCACGCAGAAGTTGCCCCATCGCAATTCGAGATGAATTATAGTTATACAGACATCCTGCACGCGGCTGACCAAGTGCAGATTTACAAAATCACTGCGCGCCAAATAGCAAAGACAAACGGGTTTACAGCTTGTTTTCTGCCAAAACCTGTTTCCGGCATAAATGGTACAGGAATGCACACTAACATTTCTCTTTCCAGGCACGGGAAGAATCTATTTTTTGACGCAGGTGGAAAATACCGGTTGTCAGATAGGGCGCATGATTTCATATCAGCCATACTTTATTACGCAAAAGACCTATGTCTTATCCTGAATTCCAGCGTAAACGCTTATCGCCGTCTGGATCCGCACTTTGAGGCCCCCAATCAGATAAAAATGTCACCAAGCGATCGCGGTTCAATGATCCGCATCCCGATCGGAAACGAAAGATCCGCGCGGATTGAGGTTCGCACAGTGGCTCCGGATGCCAACCCGTATCTGGCATTCTATGCGCTTTTGAAAACAGGTCTTGAGGGAATGAATGCCGATGAAAAGACAAAAGAATTGTATAAGAGCCTTTATAACCGTTCTGTTAAAAAACTTCCGGGAACCATTGAAGAAGCGATTTCTGCATTCAGGCGCAGTTCTTTCATCAAAAAAATCATGAGCGATGAAAATTCAAAAAAATACCTTGCGCTTAAACAGGCTTGCGCGGATCGCAGCCCGCGCGAACTTGGGAAGTGCGTAAAAAACGGTGAAATCTGGTACCATCATGAAGTTTGCAATCAAGTGATCTGGAATGAGTTTTAAGGCTCTGTTAAGATGAACCCATGAGCCTTCTTCCCGCCAACATCGAACGGACCATCGAAGAATTTTCAAAACTGCCAGGCATTGGCCAAAAAACCGCCCAACGCCTCACGTTTTATTTGCTCCGCAAACGCCCCGAAGACGTGGCACAATTCGGCGAAGCCGTGAGAGATCTTAAAAACGGAGTGCGCTATTGCTCGCGCTGTTCCAATCTCACCGTGAGCGAACTGTGCGGCATTTGCCAAAACCCCAAGCGCGATGAATCGGTGATTTGCGTGGTGGAAGAAATGATGGATTTGGTGGCGATCGAAAAAACAGGGGAGTATCGCGGGCTTTACCATGTGCTCCACGGCGTAATTTCTCCGGTGGACGGCGTGGGGCCCGATGACCTGACGCTCGCGGAGCTGGTGGCCCGGCTTAAAAAAGAGCCGGTAAAAGAGCTCATTTTAGCGCTCAACCCTTCCATGGAAGGCGAGGCGACGATTGCTTATTTAATGAACCAGATCAAATCCACTAAAATCCACGTCACCCGTCTGGCCCGCGGCATTCCCGTAGGCGGTGATTTGGAATACGCCGACTCGCAAACTCTCAAGCGCGCGCTGGAAGGCCGAAGAGATTATTAGTAAGTGGTTTCCAGCAAACTTTTTCCGGCAGGGGTTTCTTTGCCGGGTTCCACGCCGATGGCCACAAAGTCGGGGCGGGCTTGGTATTTGCTGTAAATGGATTCAAAGTAAACCGGTTTTTCAGGATCCGCGTACGTCACTTGCCGATACCAACTGGAGAAAAGCCCTGGAACGGCATGCCCCAACACTTGTTTTTCCCCAGGTGCCAGTTTGGTGGTGTATTCGGTTTTGGCAGGGGGCGGTGGGGTTTGATCGCGGTAATACGGGCCGATCAAATGCACTTTGCGTTGGTCGCGCGTACCATAAAAATTCCAATAGGCTTTATTGCCGATTGCAAAAGATTGCATCAAAAGCGCGCCTGGTAAATCATTGATGAATTTGAGATCAGCGGAAGGAGGATACACGGTAGCATCCAAACCAATAGGTAAATAATAACTCACGGCGTATGTGTGGTTTTTGCGTTTGGTCACAGGAAAACCGCCCGCGAGGATGGCGCGGTAGAGCGTGGTCGACACCTGGCACAGCCCGCCGCCGTAATCCGGCACGGTGCGATCTCCTTTAATCACCAGCTCTTTTTTATATCCAGTTTTCTCATCCACCGGCCCCAGCACATTGCCGAACACAAATTCCTCACCTTGGGCCACCAAATACCCATTGAACTTGGCGAGTCCCGTGAGCACGTTGTTGATGCGGTTTGGCGGCGATCCGGTGAAGTCCGTTTCCCCTGCACTCACCAGTTCCACAATCCCTTTTTCTTTGAGCGAATCGGAAATGGTGATCAATGGCTCTTCGCGAACCAGAGGGAGATTCACGTAATAGATTTTTTCCTCAATGGCCTTTTTGAGCAAGAAAGCGGCTTTGACGGTATCGAGCTTGCGCCCGTAAAGTCCACTTCCGGTAAAAACCGGTTTGCCATCGGCATTGAGCTCGATTTTTACATCTTCTTTTTCACGCAAAACATCCGGAGCGATCTTGCGTTCCAAATAATCTTTGAGCTTTAAAACATCAAGCCCCTCGACGGTTTTTTCTTCCACATAATCCTTCACTAAAGGAAGGTCTTCCGCTTTGAGCGCCACATCCACGCCTTTAAACTGCATTTTGCTGTACGGCGAAAGCAAATCCACGTTGCGCAAATTCACCGTCCAGATTTTAAAATCAGTTTTAAGAACCAACCCGGCAGGGCTGGGGTCGGCAAAGGCAGGTCGAGGGAGCAACACTCCTCCCGCGACCAGGGCAATGAGGAGCCATTTAGCTTTCAACATGTTCGTTTTGTTCGGTTTTCTGAATTTGCTTTTTAGGGGTCAGCATCTTGAGAATCACGCGCTTCACGACTCCATTCTTTTTTTCACAATCCATATAATCTTTTCCTTTCAAAAACATCTTCATCGATTGGTCGCGCAAATACTCCCGGGAATCCTTCCCTTTTTTGGGCGCCAGCGTGATGCCGAGAATGGATCCAACAGCTCCGCCTACAATAAATCCGGTCAGGAGCTTAAAGACGCCTTTGGTGACGGTTTTTGCCTTAGTAGTCACGTCCGACAATATAAAACATTTTTCTTCAAAAATCAAGGCTTTTTGGCCCACTGGATTTCCGGATACGTTTTTAAATGATCGAGGACAATGGATTTGATTTCAGCGAGCTTTTGGGGCGTTTGAGCCTCCAAGATAACCGATAGGCACGGACTCGTGTTGGAAACGCGAATACCGGCCCACGCACCGTCTCCAAACTCCAGACGGATACCATCCAAGACGGAATGAGGATACCGTGGAGCGAAATGGGCTTTGATTTGTTCGAGTACGCTGAATTTTTTGTCATCCGGACATTTTGGCCGCATTTCCGGTTCCGCGTACACGCGCGGAAAACCCTCGAACAACCGACTCGTTGCCGACCCTGAATCACCAACAATCTTGAGAATCCGGCATGCCGTGACCAGCGCGTCGTCGTAACCGTAATACCCTTCCGGTAAAAAGAAATGACCCGACTGCTCGCCGCCCAGGATCGCGTGATGTTCATGCATGGCCGCCTCCACATACGAATGGCCGACTTTGCACATCACCGGCTTGCCGCCCCACTGCTTGGCCAAATCAAAGAGAACTTGAGAATTAGAAACCGTGTACACCACCGTCCCACCCGAATGACGGCTCA
>JAZDOH010000006.1:0-10110 GCA_043798815.1 Candidatus Peregrinibacteria bacterium
CATTGGCTACATCCAATCAAAAAAACAAGTCAGCCTTAAAGAGCTGATAGCTCATTTTGAATTTAGTCAGCAGGCGGTAAGCAAACAACTTAAAAAACTGGTGATGCAAGGAGTGTTGGGAAAAGCAGGGAGACCGCCAAAGGTGTTTTATTTTTTTGTGGAACCAAAAGAAGTCATTTCCCACGAAACGATTGATCCAAAATTTAAAAAAATAATCCAGGAACGTTTCCTCTTGATCACCCCCATAGGAGAAATGAAATCAGGAGTGGCTGGTTTTACCAAATGGTGTGCGGAGCGCGATTTGCCAATTGCAAAAACCGCCATTGAGTATGCGCGCACGCTAAAAAAATACGACGCGTTTCGCCATGATGGTCTGATAGACGGAATGGGTAAAATGCGGCGTACGTTCAGCGCGGTCAATTTGGATCATCTGCATTATTTGGATTTTTATAGCATTGAACGTTTTGGAAAAACCAAACTAGGCCAAATGCTCCTTTACTCCAAACAAAGTCAAAACAGGGGATTTATGAAAGAGCTCATACATCTAATAAAGCCAGCGATTGAACGTTTGATAAAACGGTACAAAATAGACGCTGTAGGCTTCATCCCGCCAACGGTAAAACGTGAGGTGCAATTTATGAAAGAATTGCAGAAATATTTGAATCTTAAAGCGCATGCAATATCAATTGTAAAAGTTAAAACCCCAATCATTGTTCCTCAAAAGACGCTGGCAAAACTCGAAGATCGCGTTGAAAACGCGCAAAAAACGATCATTGTGGATGAAGTCAAAAAATACTCTCATATTCTTTTGATCGATGACGCGGTCGGCTCTGGCGCCACCATGAAAGAAGTCGCGGCACAGATAAAATTCAGGCATTTGGCCAAAACCGTCACAGGTCTTGCCATTACCGGCAGCTTTAAGGGATTTGATGTGATCAGCGAAGTTTAAATGACCATGAAAAACAATCAAGAAAAAACACGGCGCCAAAAACCACACCCTCGTTTGCAAAGTACTGAACAGTGGGCTAAAACATTAACTCAAAAGCAAAGAAGAGCCATCGAGCTCCTTTTCACTGTTCCGCTCACAAGAAGGGAAATCAAAAGAATGCTCTGGGACGTCATACACGAACAGGAGTTGGTCGAAAGCTATGGGGCTGAGTCCTGGAAAGAAGCCATGAGAGATGAAGATGCATTTTATGCGTTTTTAACGGATCCTGATCTGCGCGGGATTGAGCGTGAATTTTCTCCAGATCACTTTGCCGAAATGCTTAAGGTCGCTGCCACCTCCTCGCGCGACCACGCGCAAGTTTTTTTTGATTCGGCTAACGAATTACGGGAAGCCATTGAAAATAAAAAAGCATTAGCAGAGGCTTTGGCAGCAGCACGGACTTTTTTAAGAAAAAGACGGCGAGCATGACCCTTTGCCTTTTTTCCCATTCGCCCTATAATAAGCCTCGAACCTAATCCTTTTTTTATGCCAAAAAAAGCATCCGGAACAAAACGTCCTATTAAACGCAAGATATGGTTTAAAAAGGGCGTTATTGAACTTAACCCTATTGTCGAAGAATTTAATGCCGGGGAAGATATTCTCTACGACCAGCAAATGATTCCGGATGACGTGTGGTGTTCACGCTGTTACGCGCGCCTGCTTTTTCGGCATAAACTTATAAATCAAAAAGAGTTACAGCAGTTGGAAAAAGGTTTGGATGAAATTTTGGAATTATACAAAGCTGGCAAGTTCGTGCTCAAAGTGGAAGACGAAGACTGCCACACCAAAATCGAGGATTATCTGATCGAACGGCTCGGGGACGCGGGCCGCAAAATTCACACCGGCCGCTCCCGCAACGATCAGGTGCTGGTGATGATGCGCTGGTTTTTAAAGCGCAAATCAGACGAGCTCATTAAAAAAACATTGAGCCTTGCTAAAAAATGCGTCAAATTCGCGCGCAAGTACGAAATGTTGCCGATGCCGGGTTACACCCACATGCAAAAGGCCATGCCAACCACGGTCGGCACCTGGATCGCTGCATTCGCGGAAAGCTTGCTCGACGACGCGCGTCTCTGCAAAACCATTGCCGACGAAATCGTGGATCAAAATCCCCTGGGATCCGGCGCGGGGTATGGGTCGCCTTTTGATTTTGACCGCGACTGGCTGAGCCGCGAGATCGGTTTCAAAAAAACTCAGAACAACGTAATTTACTGCCACAATTCCCGTGGGAAAATCGAGGGACTTGTCCTGGAAGCCTGCGTCCAAATCATGCTCACCCTGAACCGCCTGGCGTGCGACTTGCTCTTTTTCACCACGCAGGAATTTCAATTTTTCCACATCGATGAAAGCATCGCGACGGGCTCCAGCATCATGCCGCAAAAGCGGAATCTCGATGTCGCCGAACTCATCCGCGGCCGCACGGCTACCGTAATCGCCTGTCGGAGCGAAATGCACATGAATATACTCAATAAAATCTCTGGTTACCACCGCGACGGACAGGAAATCAAACGTCCATTGTTCCTCGGCCTCAAGTACACGGAAATGTCTTTGGAAGCCATGGAGGTCATTTTGGATCACATTCAGCCCAACAAAGAAGTGCTCACGCGTTCCATGCTTGGGTGCCCGGGGCTTTTTGCCGCTCACAAGGCGTTTGAAAAAGTGCGCGATGGGATGACCTTCCGTGACGCGTATCGCGAAGTCGGCGCGAATATTGATGGGATCAAAGTCACCGAACGCGACATCGCCCGCTGGCTACGCATGTCCACTCATCAGGGCGGCACCGGCAACCTTGGTCTTGATAGAATTGAAAAGGAAATTGAACGATTAATGAAGCAGTAAGTTTTATGCGATTTTAATTGGGATCTTAAATCTTTTTTTATCTTCGGATTTCAATTTTCGCTCTATTTTTTTAGTATCTTCTTCGGCAGACAAATTTTCAGGCCTAATGCCTCTTTCCAATAATGTTTTCCTCACGCTTTGATTATTGGTAATGTGTTCGTTAGAAATTTGCTTTTCGGTTTTCATCTGTTTTGACTTGGCATTAAAGATAGTAATTTCAGTAGCAAAGTCTTTGGCTTTGAGAATAATAGTTGGGGCAAAATCCGCTAAGGCACGGCCTTTCGGGACTTTCCAATTAGCTTTCATTTGTTCCGTAGGATAGCCAAATAATGCTTTATCGCCTTTGCTTCTAATGATTCCAAAGTTTCTGTCACTGCCAGTTTGTTCAAAAATAACTCCCGAGAGTTCCTTTTCCGTTCCGGCAAGTTTTTTTCTTGCGGAAAGCCGCTCCGTTTCAAGCAATCTCATCTCGATGATTTCCAGTTTTCTGGTTTGTACCGCAAAGTAGGTTTGAGCGAAAGCAATCTCTTCTTTTCTTGGGTCTCCATTTTGGGCGATCAAATAACAAGCATAACGGGTAAGCATCATGTCAAGCACCTCCGTTTCGGCTCCAGAGCCTATAAAAACCTTTTTCCCGGCGTCGGCAAAATGGTCGGAAATGTTGTGCTTTGATACTTCGCAGGCAATTTTGGCTTTTGAGATAACATTGATAAAATTGTCCCATTTTGTGTACCCAAGTAATGATTGTAAATCTCGGGCCAGCCAAAATTCCACGCCATTTTCAGTCTTCTTCGCGTAAGATTCAAAATTATTGGCCAGCGCCTGAACGATTTCTGTTTTCATAAATTTGATCGGTTAAAATTAAATGCCATAGTTTATTTCCATTTTAGTAAACGGTTGTTTACCTGTCAATTCAAAATCATATCTTTTATTACGCCTTTCTTCTTTCCAATCTTTTGTGAGAATAGGCACATCCTAAGTTAAAAGTTAAGGCTGATTTCTCCAAATCCGTATTTTTTCATATTAACTTTATAAGCAAATTCGATGAAAGTGAATAGTATCCGTAGAGATTGCGCTACTTGCTTTGGCGTCAGGTTCGAATACATGATATGGGTCGGCCACCAGTGCGGGAATTCTTCCTGAATGAATGCCGGACGAATTCGCGCAAGCTCAAGGAAACCTACGTGCAATACTCTGTCAAAAAACCGTTCAGCGACATCATAATGTTTTTCCCTGTTTTTTTCGCCTTTTACCATTTGCTCAAGGTATTTTTTGTATTTCGGTAACGCGTCGCCCTCAATCCATCGTTTGAAAGGTTTCTGTTCCCGTTCCATTTCCTTTAGCATTTGCCAGTACTCTTCCCATTCCATTTCCATACCGCCGACGCTCACCTTAGGCATATCCCTCTTTTCTCTATCTTCCTTTGGCATTTTTTTCATCTCTTCCTGTAAAACTTCATTTGGCGACCTGCCACCCAATTCCTTGTGCGGGAAATAATTCCATGCATCTACAAATATCTGTAAAATATCGTTCATTTCATCAATGTCTTTCGGCTCAGGGAAGAGCTGAAGGCATTTTTTGTTGTACTTGTTTACCGCCTCCATCCCTTTTCCCTTCTCGTTCCATATCCATTTTTTAATCTGCTCCACATTGATTTTCCTATGAATGCCGTATTTTTTGAAAAGCGCGTTAAGATTCGTTTCCGCTTGTTTTGGCGTTTTTTGAGGTTTCATAAATTATGGCAACTATTTTTTAAGTTCAAAATTAACTATTTTCTATAGTATCGCAAGCCAAAACGATTTACAAACTACTTCCAGGCAACCTTGATTTCCTACTGCTTTTGAAATTACAATACGGTCAACGATCGATTAATCATCAAAGACATGCAAAAATGGGACATGCTGGGACTACTCCGTAAAAAAATTCAGGAAAAAGGTGGCCCGGTCAGTTGCCACGCTCATTTTGACAAAGCTTACGTTATCACACCCGAAACACTTCAAATGACTTGGGAAAGCATGGAGGTGAAATGGGATCTTTGGAAAAGCGTTAAAGCAAAATACACTCACAAAAATCTGATCGAACGGATGTGCCTGAGCGCGGAAAACATGATCGCCCAAGGCTCCAAAATCACACGCACCTTCATCGATGTCGACGGCACGGTCGGCTTTATGTGCCTTGAGGCGGCATTGGAAGTGAAAAAGAAATACAAGAGCAAACTGGACATTCAGATTTGTTCACAGGTTCTCGAGGGGGCGCTGAATCCGAAAGCGCAGGAATGGATCGAAAAAGCCGCGCCCATGGTGGATTTGCTCGGAGGCCTGCCATCCCGCGATCGCCCGCGCCAGGCGGAACACTTGGATTATATTTTTGGAATAGCTAAAAAATATGGGAAAACGGTGGATGTGCACATTGATCAAAACAATGATCCCGACGAGCGCGATACCGAAATGCTCGCCCACAAAGTCATCGAGCACGGCCTGCAGGGGCGCGTGAACGCGGTGCACGCCTGTTCGCTTTCCGCGCAACCCAATGACTACATTAAAAAAACAGCCGAGCTCCTCAAAAAAGCGGACATGAGTGTGATCGTTTGCCCCCGCGCGATGCTGGATGGCGTCCAGCTCCGCGATAAAACATCTCCTGTGCACAATTCCCTCGCGCCCGTACCGCAACTCCTTGAAGCCGGTGTGAACGTGGCACTTGGAGTGGACAATGTTTACGACTACTTTTGCCCGTTCATTGACGGCAATATTTTCACCGAACTACTATTCCTCATAGAAACCTGTCGCTACTACGATGTAGATAAGCTCGTTGACATTGCCACGGTGAATGGCAGGAAGGTTTTGGAGAATTTATAGAAAGCTTGGCGTGACAGTAAAATTAGAAATGCCCCAGACGACCTAGAGCGTCTTCTTGCGCCCAGCGGGAGAATGGAGTAGGACTAACTTCAGCCAAAACACGTCTAGCTTCAGCTATTTCAGCTAGGAGGGGCGCAGAAAGTAGAGCAAGCTTAGCTTCAGCTTCAGCAAGCTTAGCTTTCGCTTCAGTCACAGAGATTGTGATTGCCGTGCGCGTTGTTACAGCTAGCTGTGTAACCGCATCAGACCTTTCAACGACACCGGCATCAGTAGCCGAAGCTGAAGGAGATGAGGGAGGAATAGGAGACATAATTTTATAAATTAAGAAATAAATTGTTAAAAATTTTAAAAATAATTTCAAAGAAATTAGAAAAAACAAAACACTCACCCTAGCAACCAGATCCCCAGTGGACATGAGCCTCATGAGGATTATTCAAGGCTTCACATAATTCTGCCCGCACATGTGTCGGCCAAGGCTTAGCTCTTTTTATAGCTTCTATAAGCAAATCTCGTTTAGTTGTTGTTTCAAGTAAGCCCCTCTCAGCTTCTTTTCGAGCAGAAGCTGCAGCATATTCTGCGACAGCTGTTTCATGTGAGAAGTGCAATGCCTCGAGCAATGACCTCCTTAATTCTGCCAATTCCCCCTCACACGTTCGCCAATCGATTCTCCAAAATTGACTGATAAGTTCACTATCAATTATTTCATTAAGATTTAATTCCATAGTAGTAAAAATTAAGTAGTAAAAATTAAAAAATTATTTTTTATTTCTCAGCTTCCATCGGTGCACGGAACTTGGACTCGCCCGTACACGCCGGGCAACTTGGCGGATACTGAGCCCTTGCTCCAAAAGCGCGATGGCCTTTTCGATCTTTTCAGTCGCCGTGCGAAGGCCATAATAGATTTCATGGCGATGCGCTGCCCAAGTTTTTCCACAGGATTTGCATTTGAGTCGAGGGCGCTTTCGACTATGAATCAAAATATTTCCCTCGAGCGATCGCTCATGCAATGCGCATGAGGAGTTGGGGCAACGTTGGTTTCGGACAGATACAATGGGATTCATGAGTAAAAAATATTTTAAAAACCCCCCGCTTAGTTCGCGGGGGGTTTAGAAGTTTGAAAATCAATTCATGATCAAATCAAAATCCTCCGCGAAAGCAGGGTAAAGTAATAATAACCGAAAAAATTTGTAAACGAAGAATTTAACATCATCACCATTATTAAGCGTTATTTGACATTAGTCAATATCTGCGTTCTCGTATTTGGTGGTGGATTATTTTTAAAAGTTTTGTCCGTTCAGCTGCTCCGCTTATGATTGTAACATCTGATGCGCTGAGGATTTTTTTAATGAATCGTACAAGCTCTCGATTCGCTTTTCCGCCTTCCGCGGGCGCCGCGATACGGATTTTATAAGTTCCGTCCGCCATCACCTCCACAATTTCATTGGCAGGGGATTTGGGAATAACTTTTACCTTTATATATAAAGGAGATTTTTTAGAAAGCGCCGTTTTTAACTCTTCTATAAAAATCACTTTAATTTTTCAAGGTGTTTATAAATATTTCCCCGATGACCTACTTTCAAAATAGTAATTATTCCCTCTTTTGGTCTCGGAAAAACAATGATCCGGTAATTCCCAACGCGATATTTTTGAAGACTCGAGTGCCCCTCAAGTGGGTCTGCATACCTTAATGGGTTTGGACTTTTGATCCAATAAGCCAATTTTTGTATTATTCGCGCTTGGACAGATCGATCCAGTTTATCAAAAGATTTTCTACAACAGGTTTCAAATTGAAATCTCATAAGTTCACTTAAATTTTAATACCCAATTTTTTTGCAACTTGTTCTAATGGAACGCCTTTTTCTTTTTTTGATTTTTTTGCCAGCGCTTCCATTTCAGCAATAAAGGCAGGATTGCTTTCTTCAATTTTTTCTTTCATTTCATCCATCATTTCATCAAATTTTTTGTCGGAAATCAAGTAACCAAGCGAGCGACCGTTTTTAGTCACCCGTGCAATGCCTTTTTCAAAATACTTAGTGATATTTTTTTGCGCCTCGCGTACCGGAACAAGTTCTTCCATTAAAGGTAATTGGCTCATATATGTAAAAGTTAAGATGCAATACAATTATATATCAATTTATTATACAATTGCAAGACATTTTATCGTAATTGCTGTCGGCGCCACTTTTCAATTTCAGCATGATGACCGCCAAGCAACACATCCGGCACGCGCATGCCACGAAACTCTGCTGGTTTTGTGTAATGTGGATATTCTTTTTTGCGGCCTAGTTTTTTTGAAAACGTTTCTTCCTCGCTCGATATCTCATTCCCCAGTACTCCGGATTTCAGGCGTGAAAGCACATCAATCAGCACCATTGCCGGAATTTCTCCGCCCGAAAGCACGTAGTCGCCGATGGAAATTTCCAGATCCACCAGCGCGTCGATCACCCGTTGATCAATGCCTTCGTAATGGCCGCACAAAAGGATGTATTGATCAAATTTTGTGTTCAACTTTTCCGCTCTCAATTGGGTCAGCCGCGGGCCTTTGGGGCTCAGATAAATCACGGGCGCTTTGGGGGCGAGTTTTTTCACATGTTCGATGCAATCAAAAAGAGGTTGAGGCGTAAAGAGCATGCCAGCCCCGCCGCCGTACGGCGTGTCATCCACTTTGCGATGCTTGTCCTTTGAAAAGGTTCGAATGTCATGCAGTTCAATTTGAATGAGCCCGCGTCCTTGGGCTTTTTTTAAAATGGACTCGTTCAGGAATCCTTTAAACATTTCCGGGAAAATGGTGAGAATGTGAAAAATCATGTATAATGAGGAAAATTTAAATCAAAAGCGTATGAAATCAAAAACCATTATACTCGCATTTCTTTTCGCGTTGAGTTTTTTTCCTGCAAGCGCGTTGGCGATCGGAGCTCCCACCTATGATCAAGTGCCGACGAAAGTGGATGCGGCGACCTACACGTTCCGTTTTCACACGGAGCCGGGTGCGACCGTCACCGTGCTCGGCGGACCGGCCGATATTCAGCCCGTGACCGATGGGACGGGAAACCCGAAAGATGGGATTGTGGAAGTTATGGTGGGGTTGGCTCAGGGGCAAAAAAACGTGTTTTCCGTTACGGCCGGATTGAATGGGCAAACAAGCTCATCCATCGTCATCACCATAACAGAGGGGCGTGCCGCAACGGGAGGTTCAACCGGGCCACAGGGTGATACCACACCTCCGCTCGCGCCCATTCTCAATAGCTATCCGGCGGATTTGAATGTGCCGACTTATACATTCACCGGTTCCACCGAATCAAGTGCGAATGTCACCGTGCGGCGGTCTGACGGAACGGATGCCGGCAGCACGCAAGCCGGGAGTCAGGGTCTCTTTAGCGTTCAAGTTACTTTACTGCCCGGAAAAACCAATCGTCTTAATTTTTCCGCCGAAGACGGAGCTGGCAATGAAGGTCCGGCCACTCAGGCTGTGGTTCGCGTGAGCGCTGCGGCAAGTTCGGGCATAGAACCGTCTAACGAAGAAGACGTGGTGCTGGAAGTCAACCGGCCTCGTTTCGTGGATATGACAGATCACTGGGCGGAAACCTACATTCAAAATCTTTATCAAAAAGGGATCGTCAACGGTAAAACCGCCACTCGTTTTGACCCCAATGGCGAAATAACCCGGGCCGAGCTCACCAAAATCGCGGTGAACGCGTTTGGCTACACGGTGCCAGCAACAGTCACGGAAAAACCGTTTCGTGATGTGACGGTGGGAGCCTGGTACGCTCCTTATTTATCTGTGGCCAGGCAAGAGGGGATTGCAAGCGGGTTTTCAGACGGTTTTCATCCCAATGAATTCGTTGATCGCGCCGCAGCGCTCAAAATTTTGATTGAAGCGTCCGGACTGCCCAAGCTCACCGACATTGAGCTGCCTTTCAGTGATGTGCCCTCGAGCGTTTGGTTTTATTCCTACGTCGCTTCAGCCGTGGGGCACAACATCGTTTCCGGTTACGCGGACGGCACGTTCAAACCGGATCACTTTATTACCCGCGCGGAAGTGAGTAAAATTGTGGTCAAGCTCCGGGAATTACTCGAAAGCAAATGAACCAACTTCTCGTCACAGGATCGATCGCCTACGACCGCATCGCCGTGTTCCGCGATCGGTTCGCGAACCATATCCTTCCGGAAAAAATCCATCGGCTCAATGTGTCGTTCAACGTCGAACAGATGACCATTGAATTCGGCGGCACAGGCGGAAACATCGCCTACAACCTGGCGCTTCTCGGCCAATTGCCATTGCTGCTGGGCGCGGTGGGGGGAGATTTTGAATTGTACGAATCCTGTCTCAAAAAGAACGGAGTGGACATCCGGTATCTCAAACGCATCCCGGACACACTCACCGCTCACGCCACCATCATGACGGATCTGGATGACAACCAGATCGCC
>JAZDOH010000010.1:0-2467 GCA_043798815.1 Candidatus Peregrinibacteria bacterium
GCGATGAAAATGAAAGTGTCCGCGGAAAAAAGCGAAAGCATTACCCTTGAATACGAATTGCCATTCAAACTTCCGTCGGGTTTAGCGAATGATTATCATCTCATCGCTCAGCGCCAGGCAGGCGCCAACAACATTACGTTTATACAGGAGGTTTTGACTTCCGCTGCCATAAAGTAGCCGCCAGCTCCTTTTTCAGCGCTTTTTCCATCGCCTCCAAAGGCGCGGGGCGTGAGAACCAAATTTTAAATTGATCGGCGGCCTGGTGGAGAAGCATCCGTTCGCCGGTAATGGTTTGCGCGCCGGCTTTTGCCGCCTCCTTGAGCAATTGCGTGCGCAGGGGGAATGTCACGAGATCCATCACCACCGCACCGCTCCGGATCTGATCGGCATGGAGTAGGGATTCTGAACTCAAAGGCGCGCTGCCCACCGAAGTGGTGTTGATGATGAGGTCAAAATTACAGCTCTTTTTAATAAGCCGGTACTCGATGGCGTTCACGTCAAACTCATCGGCCAATAACTCCGCTTTGTCAGGAGTCCGGTTGTACACGTGCACGTCCGCTCCGGCCTCTTTAAGACTGTACACCACTGCTCGTCCCGCGCCGCCCGCCCCCAATACCAACGCGCGTTTCCCAGCTACTTTTGTCAGCTCATTCAGCGCTTCGAGCGCCCCCGTTGAATCGGTGTTATATCCGATGAGCACGGGCGCGTGGCGCTTGGGATCACTTTCAATTTTTATCGTGTTCACGGCTCCGATGATTTTGGCCAGCGGGTCGTAGTGATCCAGGTAAGCCAGGATGGTTTGTTTGTACGGAGTCGTCACGCTAAAGCCCCCAACCCCATTCAAATCCACTTCGTAACAAAAATTCGCCAGATCATCCGGGCGGTTGGGCTCAAAGTCAAAAAGCCGGTACTCAGCGTCAATTCCCGACGCTTCAAATGCCGCCCGATGCACAATCGGACTGAGCGAATGCGTTATCGAATGCCCGACAAGACCATAAATTACTCTTCCCATAGCCTTTTGTTTTCCAGCTTATTTTCTCCGAGCAATTTCACCATCTTCTCCACAATACCTTCGTAAGGGATGGTTTTTTGGCTGCCTTTTTCCATGTCACGCAAAATGATAGTTCCTTCGCGCACCTCAACTTCCCCCAGTAGCAAAGCATACTTGGCCTGCAGGCGGTCGGCAAGCGTCATTTGGGCTTTGATGGAATCTTTGCCCACGGCTCCCACGGTGTTGATGCCGTGTTCACGCAATTGGCTTAGAAGGGGCAACACTTTCTTTTTAGCCACCAATCCCAATTGCGCCACAAACACATGCACTTTGTCTTTATTTGGAGGGCGAATGCCAGCTTCTTTCATATAATCCACAATGCGCTCAATGCCGGCCGCGTAGCCAAGACCCGGAGTCGCGGGGCCTCCCAAAAGTTCCGCCAATCCGTCGTATCGTCCGCCGCCGCCAGTTGCGTTTTGGGATCCGTCTTTTTTACTCCAGAATTCAAACACAGTATTGTTATAATAATCCAGGCCGCGCACCAGGTGGGGATTTTTTTGGTACGGGACTTTGAGTTCATCCAAATATTCGAGCAGCCGCGCAAAATGCTCTTTACTTTCTGAACCCATCACATCTTCAAACTTGGGGGCGAGCGACGCCAAGATTCTACAATCCTCTTCCTTGCAGTCGAGCAGTCTCAGCGGATTTTTATCTTTGCGCCGCTTGCAGTCTTCGCACAGGCTCCGTTCCTTGCCCGCATAATAATTTAGCAGATCTTCTTTGAATTTTACGCGATCTTCACTTGAACCGATGGTATTGATTTGCAAGTTCAGACGGTCCGCGATGCCTAAATCCTGGTTGATCCTATGAGCCAAGTGAATCACCTGAGCATCGATGGCCGCGTCCGCTTCCCCGATCACCTCAAAACCAAATTGGTGGAATTGCCGGTAACGGCCCGCCTGCGGGCGGCTGTAACGGAAAAATGGCTCTATATAATAGAGCTCCACCGGTTTTGGCAATTGCTGCATTCCGTGTTCCACATAAGCGCGTATCACGCCGGCTGTGCCTTCAGGCCGCAGCGCCAGTTTTTTGCCGCTTTTACTTTCAAACATGAACATTTCTTTTTCCACAACATCCGTGTTTTCGCCGATTCCGCGCACGAACACATCAAAATCCTCAAACATTGGCGTGCTAATTCGTCGATAGCCCGCTTGCCGGCATCGGTGACGTACCACCTTTTTAACGAATGAAAAATACAGATGCTCGTCCGGCAAAATATCACGCGTTCCTTTGGGAGTTTGAAAAAGAGGATTGGACATAAAAAACAGGGTGAAGAAACAACAAAATTCATTATATCACATTCTTGAGGGGTGAGCAGTGCGATTTATTAGATTTTTAGAGATAAGCTAAATTTTCGCTTGACTAGGTGAACAAATATTTACTATAATGAAGAGGAATTTTAGCATTTAACTGGAA
>JAZDOH010000016.1:0-5723 GCA_043798815.1 Candidatus Peregrinibacteria bacterium
ATGACCGGTGAGTATTTTTTCTCCATCGTCGCCAATCGACATGTGAATTTTGCGCCCGCTTCCGAATTCCCCATTTACCATCATTTTCTACGCCCCGAAAGCCTGCTCGTGGTGGTGAGTCAAAGCGGTGAAACGGCCGACGTCCTTGAGGCGATGGAGGCGGCCAAAAGCAAAGGGTCTAAAGTGCTTTCCATCGTCAACGTGGCCGGTTCCACCATCGCGCGCCAGTCAGATTACTCGCTCCAAATCAAAGCCGGTCCGGAAAAAGCCGTGGCCTCCACCAAAGCCGCCACGTCTCAAATGGCGGTACTCCTTCTCCTCGCTTACGCCATGAACGGCCAACTCCAGGAAGGGCGTCGAGTCCTTGCCGAAGTGGCCAGCCAGATCAACGACATGCTTAATCCCCGTTTTTTCAAATACATCAAAACCGTGGCCGAAGCGATCCGTGAACACGACAACCTGTACATAATCGGAAAAGCTGAAAATTATCCCATGGCTCTCGAAGCGGCCATTAAAATTCAGGAAGTCAGTTATGTGCACGCGGAGGGATTTGCCGCCGGTGAGCTCAAGCACGGCCCCATCGCTCTCATCTCCAAGGGAACGCCTTGTATTTCGCTGATCGCGAACGATGAAGTGAAAGAAGACGTGATCGGCAACACCATGGAACTCAAAGCCCGCGGCGCACACATCATCGGCATCGCTCCGGAGCGACACAAAGTATTCGATGAATGGATCAAAGTTCCCAATGTCGGTGTGGCCTCCCCCCTCGTGAACATCATTCCCATTCAACTCCTCGCCTATTACCTTAGTGTCCTGCGTGGCCTGGATCCGGACATGCCGAGAAATTTAGCCAAAAGCGTCACCGTAAAATAAAAATACTTCATAACCCTTTGCTATGAGCACCCTTTTAAACGCTTCAATCGGGATGTATCCCATTTATTCCATTGTTTGGAATTTTATTTTAGCTTTGATTCCCTGCGCGCTAGTTTACGCGCTGGCCAAAGCAGTGGGTCATCGAAGGGCCTATCAGCTCAAAAACAGCCAAAGCATCGCCTTTGTCCTGATTTTTGGATTGTGGCTTCTGTTTCTCCCAAACACCACCTATCTTTTCGCTTCCATCCGCTACCTTTTGGATTACTGCCAACCTTACAACCACGTCCGGGTGTGCATGGGCGGTCAGAATTTATGGATGGTGATGTTCTTTTTCTTATATGCCCTTGCCGGATTACCTTTATTTGTTTACAGCCTGGAACGTATGACCAAAGTAGTGGGGCAATTGTTTGGAAAACGCCCCCATCATTTTTTTCCCATTTTCGTTATTCCTCTCGCCGCGCTGGGAACACTGTTCGGGGTGGTGGAGCGCTTTAGCAGCTGGGATCTTTTTTTACAACCGCTCACCGTCCCCATCGCCGGGCTCTTGTATTTCTTTGATTTAACCCGCTTGCTGAATTTGGGAGTGTTCACCCTTGGCTTATACCTGCTGTACTACGGCACTTTGTATTTATGGGAAAAACGTCCAAAATGATTCGTGTTCATCTCACCATCCACGGGCTGGTACAAGGAGTATTTTTCCGTGCGGAAACCAAAAAACAAGCCCAGGAACTCGGCGTCACCGGTTTTGTGGCCAACAATTCCGACGGCACCGTCTCCGTTGTAGCCGAAGGCCCGGAAAACCTCATCCAACAACTCACCGACTGGTGTAACTCCGGCCCTTCAAGAGCCCAAGTCCAAAAAGTCGACGCGGAAACCCATACTTACACAGGAGAGTTTGAGGGATTTGAGATAAGGTATTGATTTTTACTGATATAATCTGATATAATCTAATATAGTCTATATATCAGTAAATGATTCGTAATAAATTTAATCAAAGACTGTTAAAGCTTCACACCAATTTATGGGAGATCATTGCCCAACTCGATGAAATCAAAGGGAATTGGGTTGCGGAAATTCAGCTAGCTCCTCAAATTCTGGAGAGGCTAAAGCGTTCAATTCTCATCACATCCACTGGCGCTTCGACCCGCATCGAAGGTGCGCGCATGACTGATCAGGAAGTGGACAAGCTGATCAAGGGGCTACGCATCAAAACCTGGACCGAACGCGACCAACAGGAAGTGCAAGGCTACTATGAAGTTCTTAAAAATGTATTTGACGCATGGGAAGTCATTCCTTTCAGCGAAAACAGCATCAAGCACCTTCATCAGGAAATGCTGAAATACGCGGAGAAAGATGCACGACATCGTGGGAACTATAAAAAAATGGAGAATCAGGTGATCGCCCGTGATGCGACTGGGAAAACCATTGGCATTGTCTTCGATCCCGTCTCGGCTTACCTAACCCCCAAGGCCATGCAGGAGCTGACCGAATGGACAGCTGACGCACTGAAAAATCGCAGTCATCATCCTCTGCTGATCATTGGCAATTTTATCGTCGAATTTCTAAATATTCATCCTTTTCAGGATGGTAATGGCCGGCTTTCGAGGATTTTGACCAACCTATTGCTCCTTAAAGCGGGTTATCGTTATATGCCTTATGTATCGCATGAAAAACTGATTGAAGAGCGCAAGTCCGACTACTATATGGCTCTTCGCAACAGTCAATCTACTTTCAAAAAAGGGTCGGGGAACGTTCAACTCTGGTCAACCTTCTTTCTAGAAGTTCTTTTCCATCAGGCGCAAATGGCTTTGAAGCTTTTACAGCAAGAAAATATCGAAATGATCCTTTCGGAGAAACAACTCAAAGTATGGCAATATCTTGGCACGGTAGAAGAGGCCACCCCCCTGATGATCTCCAAAAAAACTCACGTCGGTCTTCCCACCGTACGCCAAGCTCTCCAAAAACTGATGAAACTTAAAAAGGTGGAGCGCATGGGAGCTGGCCGAGGCATTCGGTATCGGCGAGTTTAATTCAAAAATTGTTCCAATTTGTATGGCAATATTGTCACGTCCCAGGGGCGGGACAAGGTTTCGACTTTCGCATCGCCTGTGTCGAATTCCACTCCTTTGAACACCCGGTACTTCATGAAACGGTATTTGGCGTACAGGGGGGCGCTGGTGGACACTTTAGCTTTAAAATCCTGATTGTGTAAAACGTAGTAGGCGTAGGTTTCGGCGAAGTCTTCAAAGGGGTCGGTCATGGCGTAGCCGGACACAAAATCCAAATTCCCCATGGTCTTTTTCAGAGTTTGCTCATCCATCCAGCTGATGCGGTAAAAATCGAGACTGAGATCGCCGAGGTAAACAAGAGTGGCGCCGTCTTTAAATCCGCTGGCCATGGCGGCTTTCGCCGAATCCAGCGCGATCAAATCCACATTGTGTCCGAGTTCGTGAACCAACACGCCGATGAGTTCACCCTGCTCCATGTTGGCGCGTAAAATCACCATTTTTTTCCCGCCCAACCCGCGATAAGCCTGTGGATCAAAATCCAGAATGACATTGGCCAAAGAAGCCACATGATCTTGGGGAAGGTGGGCAAGGACTGTTTTAATGGTTTGCTCCAAGTTAACTTCATTACTTGTTCCACTGCCAGAAGCAACATTACGAGCGCTAAAGTGGACATTGGCCAAACTCGTAACCTCTTTTTTTTGAACAGCCGCTTCAGATTGAGACGTCACGGGCATTGAGGGAGTCGGAGCAACAACTGAAGGGATACGTTGGGGGATCGCTGGAGCAACAACTGGAGAAGGAATGGTTTTGGTAGGGGTAGGTTGAACCTCCTCGGTTTGGATGCGGGGTTTTTGAGGAATGACAACAGGTTTTACTATCGTATTTTGCCAAAAGGCGAAAGCAATGGTTTGTATGGCTACAAAAAGAGCCAGGATTCGAATTATCATAAGAAATTGAGATAAAATCCTGCTTTTTGTGTTGGTTTTTGACGAGCTTCCCGAAGGAGGATTACATTACCATATTTGCTATTTCTTGTCAATACTAAAACATCCTCATTTTCGGGTATACTCCATCTCCTCAAAAGACCTTTATGTCACTAGTTCGAAAAATCCTTCAAAACACCTTAGTCCAAGTTCTGGGAAAGCTGGTTACAGCGGCCTTGTCTGTGGTGGTCCTAAAGATCATTTCCAGCTACTTGGGAGCGGCCGGATACGGGGATTACACCACCGTGTACCAGTTTTTGGCGCTGTTCGGGATCATGGCGGATTTCGGGATTTACACCATCACCGTGAAGGAGATGTCGCGGGATGAGCGCCAAATTCCCATGATTTTAGGCAACATCATGGGATTGCGCACGGTGTTGGCCATCGGCGCAATGCTCCTGGCTATTGCGGTGGCATTTCTGTTGCCACAATACAAAGATACCCTCATTCCCCAGGGGGTGATGATCGCCACCTTGGCCACTTTCTTCACCCTACTCAACGGGACGGTTTCCAGCGTTTTGCAGGTGCATCTTAAAATGGGCTACACAACCATCGGCTTGATCGTGGGGAAAATCGCCAGCGTGGTTTACATGGTTTGGGTGGCGTTTTGGCTGTACCCGCACGATCCCATTCTCGGTTTTTACCACCTCTTGTGGGCCGGTGTGATCGGAAATCTCATCATGTTCGTCCTCACCGCTTATTACACTCGACGCTACACCTCCATTACCTACCGGTTCGAATGGGCATTTTGGAAAAAAGTCTTTTTAACATCCCTACCTTACGGAGTGGCTCTCACACTCAACACCATTTATTTCCGTCTCGACGTCATTTTGATGACTCTTTTGCTTCCGCACTCCAGCAGCGTGGCAGTGGGAGCTTGCAAAACCATGCTGTGCAGTGATACGGAAATCGGATTGTACGGCGTGGCCCAGCGCATGCTGGAAATGCTGGTCATCGTTCCCGTGTACTTCATGAATTCCGTGTTACCGGTGATGACGCGCTTCATTGAAGAAAAGAGCCAAAAAATCAAACAGCTCATGCAGTATTCCTTTGATTTTTTAATGGCCGCCAGTCTCCCCATCCTCGTGGGAAGTTTGGTGCTGGCGGTGCCAGTTGTTTATTTCGTTTCTGACTCCCAGTATGTGAGCGATCACACCTACGCGTTCGGCTCTGACGTAGCCATCCGAATCCTCATGTTCGCCATGGCTTTTTCATTCCTTAATTCCCTCTTTGGCTTCACGCTCGTAGTGCTCAACCGGCAGGTAAAACTGATGTGGATCAATCTGACAGCACTCGCTTTTAATTTACTCGTGAATCTCATGGTCATCCCATTGTGGGGTTTTCGGGGGGCTGCCACCACCACCGTCATCTCCGAATTTCTCATTTTAATACTGGCCTACACCAGCGTTCGTCGCGCGTTGCACTTCCGCGTTTCAATGAAAAGCTTCTTTAAAATTTTGTTTTCCAGCGTGATAATGGGGTTAATGATTTACGGAGGCTTCCTATGGCTCGAGGGAGTTTCTTACTTCATCCAACTTGGCATCCTGGTTCCGTTTGGAGCAGTGGTGTACATTTTGGCCATGTTTAAAACCAACGCCGTGACTCCGGAAATGATGGCGTTGATCAAAAAACGTTAATGGCTCATTCGCCTTGTAGAAGTTGCGTCCGGCATTCCTTCCGGCCGGTTATTGGGGGCACGATGGTGAAAAGGTTTTAGCTCATAAGTGATCTCTGCTCCATATACCTTTTCCAATCCTTTAAGTAGGTGAGGATCGAGTTCTTTAGAGCTCAACTCATGCAACGGTCCTGCATTGTCTACAAAAATAACAAGATGACCATCCGTCAGCTTGAGTTCTTT
>JAZDOH010000105.1:0-2590 GCA_043798815.1 Candidatus Peregrinibacteria bacterium
TCTTGCGGTTCGGCGCCGGGACGAACGGTGTGAATCACCAGGCGACGGGATTCGTGGAGAGCTGGGTCGCGTGGAAAAAGAGAAGCGGTATGCCCATACGCACCCAACCCGAGGATTACGAGATCAAAAAGGGGTGGCCTCAGCTGTTCCAATGTCGCCTGATATTGCGCAACCAATTTTTTAAGCGATTCCCGGGTGTTGTAGGAATAAAATTTGCGGACATTCCCCGCGGGTTCTATCAGATGTTTTTGGATCACGCGATAGGTGGAATCATCAGAATTCAAAGGGCCATAATACTCATCGACTAAAAAAAGCTGGATCCGGCTCCAGTCTATTTTTTTTGAATGAGCGAGCGCTTCGTAAACGGGAATGAGATCTTTCCCGCCACTCAGAGCTATCCGAAGAATGCGTTTGTGCTTGTATTGCTCTTCGATAAAAGACTCAATCGCATGTTGGGCGGTTTGGACGAAATTCGGCAGAAAGCTGGTTTTAATAATTGTCGGCGTCATTTTTATACCCTTGGTGAGCCTTCTTTAAAATTTTGATTGCTTCTCTGGGATTGCGGGCCAAAAAAATGGAATTGAGGTCAGATTTGTTCATCAGGCGATAATGGAGAGGCCATTTTTTAATCCAATCGAACAATTCCGCCCACATGTCCCCGAGCAAGATAATGGGGACGTGGCGAATTTGTTTAACCTGAGTGAGTTGCCACGTGTAGAAAAGCTCGAGCAGGGTACCAATACCGCCAGGGGCCACCACCACCGCATTCGCAAGCCGCATAAAGTAATCCAGCCGGCGTGAAAAGCGATGAAATTCTTTTTTGACGTCCAAATGTCGATTTGATACCTGTTTCCATCGGGTAAGTTTGATGTTGAGCCCGAAGGAATGGAGGTGATTGTGATTTTTGCCACGCCCTTCCTGATGACCCCAGTTGGCTGCTTCCATAATGCCTGGCCCGCCGCCAGTGACAATGTCGAATCCCGCCCGCGCGATCATTTTGGCTAATCGTTTGATTTGACGGTAACGCGGATCATCTCTCTTGATGCGGGCTGAACCAAAAATCGCCACATGATAATGTCCGTGGCTCATTCCCGGTTTTAACAATAGTGGTTTTAAAATTTTAGTTTTTTTCATGAGATTACATCAAATCATACTCAGGCAGGCTTTTTCTAAATCCCCTACGCCAATGCCTGCCGCATTATATAATTCATACGTATCTCCGGAAAGCTGGTATTGCCGAACAGCCATATTGTTGATGATCACGGATAACCCTTTTTGCGCAACGACGCTGTTTACCTGGAAAGCCAATCCGCTAAAGGGGTTGTGATCTTCAATTGTGATGAGTTTTCCGGTTTTTTTGAGAGAGGTGAGAAGGGCGTCGGTATCGATTTGCTTGAGAGAACTGATGGCCAAAAGGTCGACTTGCCCCTTCAATTTATCGGCAACACTGATGGCAATTTCAACCATGGATCCCGAAGCCACCACGGTGACTTTGTTTCCGGAACGGAGATGATCGGCTTTGCCGTATTCCAGTTGATATTTCTCATTGTAAAATGGTGTGCCGTCTTCACGGAGAATAACCGGAAATTTATGCCGGCCCATGCGCACGTAAAAATTGCCGTAATGGGAAGCGATGTAACGGATGATGTGATCGGTGTGATTGGCATCGGATGGCTCGAGGACATGAGTATTGAAGAAGCCGAGCATAGAACCCATGTCATCAATGGCCTGATGCGTGGGGCCGTCTTCACCAACGGAAAGTCCGCAGTGGGTGGCGACCATTTTTACGTTCGTTTCATTGATGTCGTTCATGCGTGCCTGGTCTTTGGCGCGGCTGGTGATGAAGGCACCGAACGTGGAGCAAAAAGGAACAAATCCGTGTAAGCTCAATCCCCCGCTGCAACTGACCATGTGCTGTTCGGCGATGCCGACTTCAATCACCCGTTCCGGAAACGCCTTTTTCATCGTGTCGGTTTTTACCGACCCGCCTAAATCCGCTGTGAGTCCGAGAACATTTGGATTGAGGGTGGCCAGGTCTTTGAGCGCGTTTCCATACGCCGACCGGCAATCGGTTTTGGTGCCCGCTGGCGAGATGAGCGGCTTGCCGATTTTGACTTCTTCGATGACGGACAATTGACCAATGTGCTTGGGTTTGGGCGGATTCCATTTCACCTGAGTTTTGCGGAATTTTTCTAAAATTTGCAATTCGTCATTCATAATTCGTAATTCGTTTTCCAATGCCTCTTTGGCTTGTTCGGGTTTGGGAGGATTGCCGTGCCAGGTAGCTTTAAGCGCCAACCCATCCACTTCCATAAATTTGACCCCCTTACCCATAACCGTGCGGGCGAGGATGGCGGTGGGTTTGTCGGATTGGTAACTTTGGCCAATGGCTTTCCACAGCGCCTGGTAATCATGGCCGTCCACTTCGATGACATTCCAATGAGCTGACCGGTAAACCGCCGGTAAATCAATCGGCATGACTTTTTCGAGCGAGTCGGAAAGCTGCACTTGGTTGCAATCGACGAATACGGTGAAATTTGAAAGTTTGTATTTAGCTGCAAAGTGCATCATCTCGTATACTTGGCCTTCT
>JAZDOH010000014.1:0-3063 GCA_043798815.1 Candidatus Peregrinibacteria bacterium
CATCTAATACCCTTTATATCGGTGAGCCGAAAGAGGTTTTTACGGAATCAAAATACATGACAAATGATATATTGGATGTCAAAAAAGTTAATCCGTTCACGTTGACAATGCCGGACAATCATTATTGGTCTATCGGCGAAAGTCTTGGCAAGGCATGGAATATAGGAAAAAGTTTAAAGAATAAAGGTTTCGGAAAATGATAACCAATCATAAGAAATAAGCTGAACCGTCAGACAACACCCCTAACCCGGATATTTCATGAAATTTTTCAACGATATTCGGCGTGCCAATCAATGACAACGGGTGGAATGATTTTTAAATTTTTTCAATAGATAAACGGTCATTGTTTTTAAAGTGGTTTGTTCCTGATGTTGTTTAGGGGCCAATCGCTGAAGTTTGTATCAGGCCGCAAAGAGAAACCATGAACTCAATCAGCCACACGAAATCCTTCGAAATGGCTCGTCCTGTTACTGAACTGTTTCCTCTGTTCAGCCCCGAAGGTGAAAAGAAATGGGTGCCGGGCTGGGACTACGAAAATGTAACGGGAAAGTCCGAACTTTTTGAGGACTTTGTTTTTTTAACCGAAACCCATGATCATGGAACAACTCATGCGATTTGGATAGTAAAGAAATATAACCCCAAATCGCATTTCATTCAGTTCTACAAAATAGAGCCGGAAGACAAAATTGGAGTTGTCACAGTAAAGTGTTCAAAATTAGAGACTTCAAAAACAAAGGTTCAAGTGACGTACAAATATATTGCCCTGTCACTATCTGGGAAAAAGTTTATTGCTCAGTTCAGCAAAAGTGCTTTTGAAGAATTCATTGGTGAATGGCAGACATTGCTATTGAATTATTTTAAGTCCAAAGGGCAACAAGTTTGAGTTTTTACGATTTCATTAGGGTTAACTGTTGTGCAAGTCCCCCACCCAGCTTCCGGATAAGATTACAGGGCGGTTTTAGGTGATTCCTATCTTTTTATTTCCTTGATATAGCCCATAGTAATTCCATTGAGTGCACAGAAAAATGTGCAAGTGGATATTTTTTTGTGCAATCGTCCCCTGATGTTTTATCCTTTAGCTCAAAGTGTTCTGCAACTCCCCGGAATATAGAGATCTTTTAAGAGGGATTCATGTTCATGTTTGGCATGTATCTTGCGAAAGCTATAGCAAAAATTCCGTTCCATACCGATTTCTTTGGGTGGTTTCACGCAAAAGCCCTTTTTCATCGTATTTCATACGGGAGGCCAAAATGAACTTAGTCCAACCCTATTTGAGAAAGATCCCTGAATGTTTTTCCCACCCAATAACCGCATGGTTTTTCGTCCTTTCCTTCTCCATAACCGTGTGGCTTTTCATCCTCTCATTTTTATTGAAACGTTGCCTATGAAAAAACTCCTGAACAGGTTTGAAGCGCGATGATCTGCTTTAAACCTGCCGGCGGTGATCTATGGCATGAAAGCACGGTGACCGCGTCAGATGGCCGGGGGAACCAAACATACAAAATGACCCGAATATTGGTCATCGGCAACGGTTTGATCTGATCTTGAGTTTAAAATCCTAACATGATGATCTTCTTGAACAATTCGCTCCAACCGACCGCCAGAGGCGGCGGCTGAGCTTGGTCGTTAGGCCCTGCAATATGAGCCGAGAAAGGAGGAAGGAAATGAGCATCAAAGCGCTGAGATTAGTGTCGTGGGTCGCCGGATTCATCGGCATGGTGAGTCTAAATATGGGCGTGTTGGTCGGTTGTGCAACGACTCCCACGCCGGTAAAGCCAACGTGCCTCGAAAGCACGGCATCACCAACCAGTCCAGAAATTTTGGAGAGGATGCCGGTCTTGCGCGAATTTCGCAATTTCGAGGACCCACCCAATGATTTTTTACTCGATCACCCATTTTTTGAGGAGAATTTTGACGCTGTAGGTGTCCTTGAGCGGACCAAGATTCCATCTGTACTGGACCTGCGCGCGATCCGCGTAGGGCCGGAAGGCAATAATGTGATGTTCCAGATTCGTTTCGCTCAGCGTGAGGACGGCGGTCCAACGCTGAGGGAACTTTTGACCCAACGCAGGGCGCAGGTAGGTATATATGTGGACACCGACCGCAACGGCGTAAGTGACTTTCTTGTCACCACCACAGCAGAGGCTGAGCGCGGATTAGTTGTTACGCACAACTTAACCGAGCGAATGGCGGATGTGACGGTCAGGTTAGGTGAGTCGGAACTGACGCTCTTCGTGCCTAAGGCGATCATTGGCGACCGCTTCGACTGGATTATTTTTTCAGGCTTTACGCCCATCGATGACGCCTATTTCCGCACAAATTTGGACATGGTGTTCTTCCTGCCCCTTGTGGATGTGTATTACCCGCAGGATATTCCAAGCAATGTGGGCTTCAGCACTTCCTACACGGGCACGGGCAAACAGTGTCACGTCACAACGACCACGTTCAATACCTGCCCTGCTCAAGGGAATCCTACGCTTGTCCAAGTGCCAAATACGTCACCGCCAAAGCAAGGCGTGCTCCTCTACGATGTGCGGTGCAACGGGCGCGGGTATGATTTTTGGTGCCTATCGCAGAGCTTTTTTGGCAAGCATGTTTATGACGCTGGTCAGCAGGGCTGGATCGCAAGATGCCCGTTTACATGCGGGTTAAATCAGGAGGGGCGTTGGGACAGTGACAGTGATGGGTTGGTGGACAAAATCTACCACACAATTACGGATCAAGATTGCGGGAGCTATCACGACGGAGACGGAGACGGTCTCCTAGATGTGATGGCGCACACTTATCTCTATTCCTCAAACCAGGTTACGAGCTGTAATCTTAACCGTAACTACAGCACGAACGTTTTGGTGAGCAAAGATTGTAAGCCGGCGCAGGCACCCTATACAGACCCCGGCATGGTTCCGGGCCACTTGCCTTAACAATGAGCGACTGCCGCCATCATAAGGGGTATAGTGCTACTGAAAACGCTTCTTACCTAACCTATAAGGATGGTTCATCCGGTTTTAGCGTACTTTTTATTTGAAAAAAAGTGGACAATCCGGTTTCCTTCTTGAGAAACGA
>JAZDOH010000021.1:0-24255 GCA_043798815.1 Candidatus Peregrinibacteria bacterium
TCAGCGCGCCGAGCAGCGGGCCGGCCACGAGGCCAAGAGGTCCAAACCGCGGAGCCAGCACGGCCGCTCCGATCACGATTCCAAGATTGTAAAACGCTGGGGAGAGGCCGTACCACAAAAATTCTTTGAATGAGAGCATCATTTTTCCGTACAGGTTGCTCAATCCAAAAAGTACCGGAGAAATCAAAAGGATTCGCGTGAAGAGGATGTATTGAACCTGCGCAGCCGGTTCAAATCCCGGAACCAGAATTTTGGTGAACAGAGGCAGGGCGATGCCAAATCCGATGCACACCAACATCAAAAGCAAAAGCCCCCAACTCATGATTTGATGCGCGTAACGGTAGCCGAGCTGTTTGGTTCGGTCATATTGTTTGGCGAAAATTGGCAAAAACGCGGCGGAAAGCATGGCGCCCATCATGATTTCATACAAATTGTCTGGCAGATCGAACGAGGCGTTAAAAACATCCAACGTCCGGCTCAAGCCGTAGGTGTGGGTTAAAATCCGGTCGCGCAAAAGCCCCAAGCCGTAGCTCAGCCCGGAAGCGAGCGTGAGCGACCACGATGAATGGAATAAGATGGTTTTAAAGTCGTGGCGTTCCATGCCCCCATTATACATGCCGAAGCATATGCCCCATTTTTTTCTTTTTGGTCGTCAAATACACGCGGTTTTCTTTTCCCGGTTTTATTTCTAGGGGGATGCGGCGGCGGATTTTGATGCTGTATCCTTTTAATCCCACAATTTTTTTAGGATTGTTGGTCAGCAAGTCCATCGTACGAACACCCAAGTCCGCCAAAATCTGCGCGCCAATGCCGTAATGACGCAAATCCGCGGGGAAACCAAGTTTTTGGTTGGCTTCCACCGTGTCCCAACCTTTGTCCTGGAGCGCGTAGGCTTTGATTTTGTTCGCCAGTCCGATGCCACGGCCTTCATGCCGCATGTATAACAACACGCCCGAACCGTTCTTGGCGATGAGCTTGAGCGCCACGTCCAACTGTTTGCCGCAATCACAACGTTTGGAATGGAATAGATCGCCACTCAAACACTCCGAATGCACGCGCACCAGCGTCGGTCTAACCGAATCGATTTTTCCCATCATCAGGGCCACGTGCTCCAGTTGATCCACATTGCTACTGTACACCTTCATCCGAAAATTCCCATAATCTGTCGGCAAGGTTGCTTCTGCCGCTTTTTCCACCAGTTTTTCTTTGCGGTAACGATGTTCGATGAGATCCTGGATGGTGATGAGTGGCAGTCGGTGGGTTTTGGCAAATTTTTTGAGATCCGGCATGCGCGCCATGCTGCCATCGTCTTTCATGATTTCTCCGATCACGGCGGCTGGATACACGTTGGCCAGATTCGCCAAATCAATGGCGGCTTCGGTGTGGCCGGCGCGTTGGAGCACTCCTCCTTCCACGGCTCTCAATGGAAACACATGGCCGGGGCGGGTCAAGGATTCGGGTTGGGTTTTCGGGTTGATGAGTAGGCGGATGGTGGTCGCGCGATCCGCCGCGGAAATGCCGGTAGTGATTCCGCGTTTGGCATCGACCGAAACGGTGAAGGCGGTGCGGTGGGCTTCGGTATTGTGGCTCACCATCAGGGGCAAATCCAACTCCTCCAGTCTCTTTCCGGTCATGGGCACACAAAGAACTCCGCTGGTGTAGCGGATCATGAACCCGATTTTTTCTGGAGTCGCGTGCCCGGCGCTTAAAATCAAATCACCTTCATTCTCGCGGCTCTCGTCGTCCGTCACAATTAAGAGTTGCCCCTGAGCAAAGGCTTTGATGGCGCGCGAAAGGTGATTCATGGACTAAAGGTCTATCTGGTAAACGGCGGATTCAGTCAGGAGATACAGTTTAGCTTCCCCCTTGTCCACATACAAGTCTTTTACGCCCTCCAATCCATCGAACACCACTTGTCCCGAATAGCGGGCATTTCCGCTTTGTTCTTTGAGCGCGATGATGACGCGCTTGTTCACAGGATCCAGCAGATACAGGTTGTTGAGTTCAATTGACGTGAAGATCTTGGTCACGGTGGTCGTTTCCACGGCCATGTCGGTCAATTCGAACGCTTCGGTTTTGGATTTGAACAGCTTGATCACTTCTCCGCCGGTTTTCAGCACGTACACGTTTCCATCAATCGCCAAATCAATCGCTCCGTTCAAATCAGCATCGGTGTTATATTCGGAAGCGCTGGAGAAATTAGAGCGCAGGCGGGAATACTTGTAAATCTGGTTGTTGGCTGGGTCGAGCAGGTAGACATTGCGTCCGTAAGCCGCCACATCCGCTCCGCTTTTCCAAGCCGTATCTTCGGTATTCGCAAAGCTGAACTGACTGCCGTCATATTCGATGATTCGCCCTGATTGAGTGAGGAAAATGAGCAAGCCCTGATCTTCCATTGCCGTTCCGCTCAGCACCACCTCAGCCGCATCAATGGTTTTGGGATCCAACACCTGATCCAGAATGATTTCAAACAGCGTGTTGTATTCGTAGGCAAAAAACTTGTCATCTAAATTCAGCAATCCCAGCGCATTGACGCTGGACTTTTTAGCGCCCAGATCCACGTAGGGTTTGAGGTCTTTGACTCGGAGCGTGTTGTTGATGTTGTCACGCGTGGTTTGGACCTTGTCCATGAGAATCATCACTTCATCGCGGAAGAAATTCGCGCCCAAAATATCCCGCGCCTCCCGATCCACTTTATCCAGAATCGCGTTGGCTGTTTCTTTTTCATTCGCGTACCCTTTGGTGTTGGCGGTTTGAATGTCTTGGTTTAATTGATCGATGCGTCCGCGGTATTCCGTGCGCAGGGCTTCATTGCGTCGGCTGTCCATTAAAAACGACACGCTCACAACCAACACCAACAGCACGCCCAAAAGCGTTGCCAAAATGTTTTTACGGCTCATGTTCAATTTGGGCATTCCGGGTATTTTTGAACGAAGATTCGGAAGAGGGAGTTTTTTGCCGACGTTTTTGTTCCACAAATCTTTCAATTTTTTTAGCCATGGATCCAGCGCGCTCAGCCAGGCAGGCGCGTTTTTTTGGCCCACTTCTTCCATGCTCCGTTGGGGTAATTTGATGTGCACGCAGCCCACCCCCAAACTCAATTCATTCTCTGCCATCACCAATTCCCGGAGCGCGTCCACCGCTTCTGTGACTCCATCATTCAAAATCTGCACCAATTGCGATTGGGTGGCGAGCCGCAAGAGGCGAGACGTGGTGAAAATCACCTTGTCGTCCGGCAACAATTCTCCGCTGGCGATGTTTGCGAACAAATCGTCTGATTTTCCTCCCAACCCCTCACTGACCATGGAAAGTTTTCCCTTGCGCACCAAATACGCCTCCGCCTGTTTGGACTGAGTGATGTGCAGCTCATTGCCGCTGAACACCGCGACAATGGCGCTAAGATTGCCCAGCGCTTTTGGCCCTCGTTTTTCCTTGAGATTTTTAACGATCAGATTGATTTCTTTCAGTGTCGCCTCAAACCGTTCATAGGGAGTGAGTTCGAGATCGGCAAAATACACTTCATCCACGGTTTCTATCAGATTTTGCACCGTGGAACGGGCGTAACGGGTTTCCCCTTCAATCTCCACCACCATCCATACCTGTTCCTCGGAACGGGGTTTTTTGATGGTTTTGATCTGAATGAAATGACTTGAATCCCGGGCAACCGAGAAGGTATCGGCAAGAATTTTAAAGGACATTTTGATTTCGTTAAACTTATTTAACTCTTACTTTAGCAGTTTTCTTGCGTTACGGGCAAGGCCTGTTTAATATGAAGGCATGCAAATCAAAATCAATACCCATGAGGTGATCTTGACCTCTGAACAAGAAGCATTATTCCGCCGCAAAGTGGAACATCTGGCGCAATTGGCCAGTCGGCTTTCCGACGAAGCCAGCGAAATCCGATTGGATTTGTTTCGCCGCAAAACCAAGCGCCCTCAGGATGCTTATGAATGCCATTTGACCTTTTTTGTCCCCTACGATGTCCTTCGCGCGGAAGCCTGCGGAGAAACATTGGAAAACGCGGCAGATGCAGTGGTGGGCAAGATGAAAACGCAAATCGATCGCTACAAAGATAAAACTCATCATTTGCATGAACGTGGAAAAAAATCATAAACTCACTGCCCTGGTGCGTTGGCTGACCTTTTTTTCCCCCTTTCTGTTTCCAGCTTATTTGCTAAAGTTCACCGTTGCCGGAGTTCCTTTTACGGCTTTGGAAGTTTTCATCTATCTCTTGTTCGGATTGTGGATTTTAAGTTTGCTGTTTTCCAGACGATTTTATCGATCACAACCTTTGTCTTTTTATGGGGCGATGGCGGCTTTGCTAATCCTTGGTGCGACCGTGGGGGCTTTTAAGGCTCCGCTCCAAATGAACTTGCCGGATGGATCTGTTTTTTTAGCCTCCCGTGCCGTGTGGGGCATTTGGAAAGGTTGGGTGATCGCTCCGCTGTTGTATTTTTTCGTCCTCACTCAAACGCTCACCAGCGCCGAGCAAGTCAAACGCTTTTTGCGCTCCTTTGTTTATTCAGCGGCGCTCATCAGCCTCATCGCTTACGGTCTCACGCTGGTGGGGCAGGGAATGACGTATGATTTGAGGCTTTCCGGATTTTATGAATCGGCCAACCAACTCGCTTTAATCTTGGTGCCGGCGGTTCTCCTGAACATCGTTTGGATTCTCCAGCGTCGCGGAAACGCCCAGGGATGGCTGGAATACGCGGATACCGCCACGCTCACCCTTTTGGTGCACGCCCTCTTTTTCACTCAATCCTACGCGGGCATTTTGGCGGTTTTCGGAGCCTTGGTCTTGTATGTTTTTTACGTGATGCTGTCTCATCGAAAAGGTTTGGGGCGAGCCGTTTTGGGACTGCTGGTGCTTTTGTCCGCTTTCTTTTTGATTGTTTTTACCCAGCTCAACACGACCAAGTTCAAGCAGTTCGTCGATTTTAATAATCGTTCCAGTACCACGGTTCGGCTTCAGGTATACCAGGTGACTTGGGACTTGATCCAAAAACACTGGCTTTGGGGCGTGGGCTCGGGGCTTTTCCAGGGAAGCTACCAACTCCAGGCCCCTGTTACACTCGGCCGGCCGCCCATGGAACAAAACATTCCCCATCCGCACAACATTTTCTTCGCGTTTTGGCTGAACGCGGGATTGTTGGGATTGCTGGCTCTGCTCGGGCTGCATTGGCTGGCGCATCGCCGCTTCACGTATCCGCTCATCGCTTTTTGGGGTATCATTTTGCATGGATTTTTCGACACGCCCTTTTGGAAAAACGATTTGGCCGTAATTTTTTGGGTCGTGATCGCGGCCACAGCCTTACTGCAATCCTATGGAACTCATTCCACTCAAAAGCCGGCGTCTAAAACCCGGATGCGATCTGGCCGCAGAGTTAAAACAAATTCTTAAGCGCGCACGACTCACGTTTAAAGAAGGGGATATTTTGATCGTGGCCTCCAAAGCCGTGTCTTACGCGGAAAACAGGTTGGTTCCCGCGGAAGATTTTGAGAAATTGAGAAAGGCTGAGGCTGAGCAGATTTTTGGACGTGGCCCCATGGTGATGACACTCAAAAACAAAATGCTCATCCCGAACGCGGGCATCGATTTCAGCAATGTTCCTAAAGGTAAAATGATTCTGTGGCCTCGCGATCCTTTCGCGTCGGCCCGACGGTTGCGGTTGGCCTTTGGACTGAAACGGTTTGGAGTGCTAATCGTTGATTCCGGACTTCATCCTCTGCGTCGTGGCACTTCGGGCGTGGCCATCGGTTGGGCAGGGTTTGAGGGCGTGGAAGATCTGCGCGGCACTCGTGATTTGTTTGATAAAAAAATGAAGTATTCTCAAGTCAGTGTCGCCGACAACCTGGCCTCCGCCGGAGAGCTCGTGATGGGTTCAAGTGACGCTTCTGTGCCATTTGTAATCGCGCGTGGAGTGAAAGTGAAATTCACGAATCGGAAATTCAGCGCTCGAGATTATTCGATAAATGCTAAAAAATGTCTCTATCACGGTTGCTCATTTTCGTGAGGGCACCTCAAAAATTGTACAAATTGTACAAAATTAAGAAAAAAAGATAAAATGGTTAACCAGATAACTTTTAATTAAAAAAAATGGCAATAGGAGATCTAGAATTTGATGGCGCTTCAGGGAGAACATGGAGAGGTAATCAAGAAATTCCTCGCAGCGCTGAAGAGGCAAAAAGAAGTGGATATACCGTAGACGAAAACGGAGACGTAATAAAATGGGGTAGGGTTATTGCGACTAGGGAAGATATTAGAAGGGCAGCCGAAAACGACAAGTATTGGTGATTTATTTACTGCAGCGCATAACTGTTATGTTTTTGAGTGTAACAATGTTTCATATACGTCTATCTGTTAGCGTGTAAAAAAGTGGTACAATGGATGGGTATGAAAATAGCCTTTTTTGCTTCAACGCGTGGGACGAATTTGCAGTCGTTCATTGATGCCAAGGCGGCGGGCAAAATGCCCAAGGTTGATGTCGCCTGCCTGGTCACAGATAAAGCCGATTGTGGGGCGGTCGAAAAAGCTAATACTGCCGGAATTTTGGTGCACGCCATTGATCCCAAGGGGAAGACCCGCGAACAGTTTGATCGCGAGGCCATGGCTATCCTGGAACAGTATGGCGTTGATTTGATTGTACTCGGAGGGTACATGCGCATCATTGGTGCAGAAATGGTGCAACGGTACAAAAATCGCATCCTCAATGTTCACCCCTCTCTTTTACCTAAGTTCGGTGGGGGAATGGACGCGGATGTGCACAAGGCGGTTCTCGACGCGGGTGAAAAAGAAACAGGCATGACGATCCATCTTGTCACAGAACAGCTGGATGCCGGGCCCATCGTGCTTCAAAAAAAAGTAGCCGTAGATTCAAGTGACACGCCGGAAACCCTCAGAGCCAAAGTACAGTCTTTGGAAAAAGAATGGTATCCTTGGGAGGTTGAACAAATCGCGGAAGGAAAAATAAGATTAATCTAATCACAACCATGCATACTCGCATTGGACTTGGAAATTACTTCCCGCTGCTAGCTATCCCTTTTGTCATCGCGATGCCCGAGATCAGTCTTTGGTTTGCCCCTTACACTCGGTGGCTTTTGGGCGCGCTGATGTTTTTTTCCTTTTTGGGTTTGGGGCTTACTGATCTTGTGCGAGAATTGCGCAATTCCCGTGAAGCCTTTTACGTGAGCTTGGTCATCTTGGTGCTCACTCCGTTGGTTATTTATCCCGTTATGCAACGCTTTTTCCCGGAATATTTAGCTGGCGCTTTCCTGTTCATGTTACTACCTTCGGCCGTTTCCTCTCCCGCGGTAGCGGCACTGTATGGAGGCAAGGTGGCCAAAGCCACGCTCAATACGGTTGTTTCGAATTTGCTTTGCCCTTTCACCATCACACTGTTTTTGGCTTTGTTTATGCGGGCCAATATTCACGTTGATTTAATGAAGATTTTCTTTCCGTTGCTTGTCATTATCGCCGTTCCGTTTGCCTTGGGTCTTTTGGCTCATCGCGTTATTCCAAAGTGGGTGGATCGCACCAAGCATTATTACCGCCCCATTAATTTGTTTTTATTATTCCTTTTTTTCGTTGCCGCGCTTTCCCCCTATGGTGCCAAGATAGTAGAGCATGTTTTGGATGGGCGCTTGTGGACTGCTGTTTTAGTGACTTACGCGGTACTTTTTTGTTTTGCTAAGTTATCCGTGTTACATCAAAAAGATCGTGCGGAGCGTGTGGCGATTGAATCCAATTTATTATTCCTGAACGTAGGGCTCGGCGTTTTATTGGCTCAATCGTTTTTTGGCACTGAGGAAATTTTGTTCATCGTGTTTTGCGAGATCGTTTGGCTCGCGCTCGTTCCTCTTCTTAAATACTTTCGATGAGCCTTGCTTTTTGGCAAACCAATCGCAGGCGTAATTTGTGGCAGCATCCTGTGTGGGGGCAGTTTCAGGAGGCGATTGGACGCAAAACATGGACGTTGGAATGTCCCGGAGCCCAGGCGCTCGTGATTCAGCGCGCCATGCCGTTTGGGCTTAATTGGCTGGAAGTGCCTCGCGGGCCGCTTTTTGAAGATGAGGCATCTTTAAAAACAATACTGGAGCAACTCAAAAAACTAGGTCAGGAACAACAATCGGTTTTCATTCGCATGTCCTGCTACGATCCGCGCCTCAGTTCGATTCCAGGCTTGCACATTCGCAATTACGACAACCATCCACAAACCAGTTTAACGTTGGATTTGAGCGGGACGGAGGAGGAAATTCTGGAACAGATGAAGCCAAAAGGGCGATACAACATCAAGGTGGCCCAAAAACACAATCTCCGAGTGGCGGTGAGTGATGATGTGGAACTTTTTTACAATATTTTGTGCGTGACCAGCGAACGGGACGGGTTCAAGCTTCATTCCAAAGATTTTTATCAAACCATGCTGAAAAGTTTGGTGGAACAAGCCCAATTGCTCGTGGTTTATTACGAAGATCGTCCGGTGGCCGCGGGCATTTTTTTGACCCTCGATGAGTGGGGGATCTATTATTATGGCGCGTCCGATCATCACTATCGCAATCTGATGGCGCCTTATCTGCTCCAGTGGGAAGCGATTCGAGAAGCCAAGAAGCGCGGCTGCAAATACTATGATTTTTTGGGCATTGCACCACTCAATAGCCTTCGCCACCGCTGGGCGGGCGTCACGGAATTCAAATTAAAATTCGGCGGTCGTGTCGTCAGTTATCCCCCAGCGCGTGAACTGGTTTTGAGGAAGTGGTGGTATTTTTTTTATCAGATCTATAAACGACTTCGTGCATGACCAAGCGTGAGAAGGCGAAAAAAATCATGCGTATTTTGGATCGGATTTATCCTAAAACTCCGATTCCGCTGAAGCATAAGGATCCTTTTACTTTGCTCGTTGCGGTGCTGCTTTCGGCGCGGAATACGGATAAAAAGGTGAACCAAGTTACTCCAGAACTTTTCCGACTCGCGGATACGCCAGCGAAAATGGCAAAGCTGACGCCAGAAACAGTGCGGAAAATCATCCGATCGTGCGGGCTTTCACCCACCAAATCCAAAGCCATTGTGGCGCTCAGCCAAAAGCTCGTCCGTGAGTTTGAGGGCAGGGTGCCGCAGACGTTCGAGGAACTCGAATCCCTCCCCGGAGTTGGTCACAAAACCGCCAGCGTGTTGATGGCGCAGGCGTTCGGAAAAGACGCGTTTCCCGTGGACACGCACATCCATCGCCTCGCGCGCCGGTGGGGTCTAAGCCGCGCACGCAACGTCCGCGAAACCGAGCGCGACCTAAAAAAACTATTTCCGCAAAACCAATGGCGCAAACTTCACCTGCAACTCATTTTCTTCGGCCGGGAGTATTGCCCGGCACGGGGACATGATGAAAAAAAGTGCCCTGTTTGCAGTCAGTTTTAAGTGCGCAGACAAAGCTCTTTACAATTAAAAAAATAAAAGTTATTGTAAAACCCAATTTATTTTTTAAATGTAAATTTATGGGGGAACCAACTGAGGAATTTGATGACTACGACTACGAGGATAAAGGCGGATGCCATAGTAGGCCTTTTCCACGCATTTCAACCGATTGTACTTTGCCGTCATACGTGCATTTACCGGAAACGCAGGAGCCGACTATTGTAGAAATCGTACAGGATCGCAGACGATTGATTTTGTATTTGCTCCGGTTTTTTGGATTAAGAGGAGAGAGTCATGTTGTTGAGCAAACGCGATTGGATATTCTTGTTCTCGGCAGGCAACTTTTAGGGTTTACCACCGTTACTCCTTTAGCGGAGGGCAGTCCTGGGCAGAACGGAGTTCGTTTGGACTGGATATATGTTGATGAAGATCATCGGGGTCATAAATATTCAAGAAAATTATGGGACTACGTGCTTGCTTCGAATCCTTCGTCGACAATCACAGGTAAAATTATTGATCAGTCTGGGGCCGTTAAGCATATGGCGGAAAAAAGCGGCGCTATTCAAACAGGACAGGAAGAATGGAAAATAGAAAGATAGTCAGCTTTAGGGGCGCATCCGATTGATCATCCGTGGGAATGGAATCGTTTCGCGGATGTGTTCCAAATTGCACAACCAGCGCACGGTGCGTTCCAGACCCAGGCCGAAGCCGGAGTGGGGGACGGAGCCGTATTTCCGCAAATCCAAATACCACTGGTACTCGGGGCCTTTTAAGCCTTCACGTTCGATGGCGGATTTGAGCACTTCATAATCGTCCTCGCGCTGGGAACCGCCGATGAGTTCACCGGAGCCTTCAATTCCAATTAAATCATCGTTCAGCACGTGCCGCGGGTCATTCGGATCCGTTTTCATGTAGAATGGTTTGATCGCTTTTGGCCATTTGTGAATGAACACGGGCAGTTCGGAATCTTTTGTGAGGAGCGCCTCGTCATCATTTCCTAAATCTTCGCCATATTTAATGTCGGAGCCGAGCGTTTGGAGTTTTTTTATCGCTTCTTCATAATTCAGCCGGGGGAATCCGGATTTGATGCGAGTGAGTGGCGCAGGGTCACGTTCCAAAATCTTTAATTCCTCTTGGCATCGCTCGAGCGCGCGCTTAACGATGAAGCAAATCATCGCTTCCTGAATGTTCATGTTTTCCTCGTGTTCCACAAACGCGGCCTCGGCATCCATCATCCAGAATTCCGTGAGGTGGCGTTTGGTTTTGCTCTTTTCCGCGCGGAACGTGGGGCCGAAATCAAACCCGCGCCCCACGGACATGATGGCCGCCTCCAAATACAACTGTCCGGACTGACTCAAAAACACCGTACCCTCATCAAAATACGGCACGGGGAACAGCGTGGTCGCCCCCTCGCAGGCATTGGGCGTGAGAATCGGCGTATCGATTTTAATGAACCCATTTTCATGGTAAAAATCATAAATTGCCTGGATCACAACGTCCCGCACACGCTGAATGGCCCATTGCCGATGGCTGCGCAGCCAAAGGTGCCGATTGTCCAAAAGAAAGTCCGGCCCGTGCTCTTTTTTGCTGATCGGATAATCGTCGGCATTCAGTTGTACAACCTTAATATCCTTCACCTGTAATTCAAAAACTCCCACGTGCTTGGGGTGCGCGGAAATCATTCCCGTGACGATCACGGAAGACTCCATTGTCAGTTTTTCAGCAGTTAGCATCACAGTTTCGCCTGCGTCTTTGGTCACAATGCCCTGGATAAAACCCGAGCCATCCCTTAACTCCAAAAACCAGATTTTTCCGCTACCGCGCTTGTTAAACATCCAGCCACGAATCGTAACTTCTTTGCCGACATGGTTTTTGGCTTCACTGATAAGAATATTCATATCAAAAGATTAAACAGTGCATCTTTTATAGCATTTTTGAAAGATATTGACAAATAAAGAAATATTGATATACTTTAGTTAACTAAAGTACTTTATTTAACTAAAGCACACTCATGTCTCGATGGTATAACCAAAAAACACAGGATTTATTCACCGCAGTCATTGGCCTTAAGAATGAAAATGAGGCAAAACGGTTTTTTCGTGACTTATTAACGGAAAAGGAGCTCGTGGAATTTGGAAATCGATGGTGGGTGGCACAGATGCTCGAACAAAAAATTCCTTATTCTCAAATCTCCAAAAAGACGGGTTTGAGCTCCACAACTGTCGCGCGGATTTCACGGTGGCTTAACGGAAGAATGGGGGGGTATAAATTGGTTTTGAATCGGTTGCATGGCGGCCATATTCGCCCCCACCGTTCCGGATAACCTATTTTTCCGTTAATTAAACGCAGAAAGAGCCCCGGAATGGCGCGGGGGCTTTTTATTTTTTTTATACACTTAATTTTTTACGATTATGGATTTATTTAAAGATAATGAAGAACCTTATAGGTTTACTCCGGAAGGGGAAAATTTTTATAGGCAAAGGAGTTGTGAGGCACAAAATACGATCCTTTCTGCGATCCTTGGTCTATTGGACAGGGATACGGAAGGTCGTATCAAAGTCGTGAGTGAGTATGTTGGTCATGGCGATAAAAGAATATTTTTAGTTGATAATCAGGGGAAAGTTGTTTTCGGCGCTGGAGATTGGGAATTTAGGAGTGATTGGTCCGCGATAGAAGAAAAAAGGGCGGTTCGTAAGCTTTATAGGAGTAAGGATGGAGAAGAGTTGGATAAACTGTATATTCAGCTGCAAGCAAGTCGGCTGAATGAAGTATCGCCTAATGGACAAGGTGATATTTCTAATCGTTATCAAGAACAGCGGCAAAGCGGCCTTCGTTATGGAATTATTGAAGTTACAAGCCAATGCCAGGCCAAATGCCCCGGTTGCTACATGGTTCAGCGTGAGGCTTTAAACCAGGCCAAAATGACTCGTGAACAAGCAATTCGAATACTGGATATGTGCCGTGACTTTGCTGGTCGTGAACTTGAAACCATGGATATTCTGGGAGGAGAGCCGCTTTTGTGGCCGGAATTAAAGCCATACATAGAAGAACTTTTACGGCGTGGCATAAAACCATGGATTTTTACGAACATGATGGCTGTTAATCCTGAACTCGCGAAATGGCTGTTCGAGCGAGAAGTGTTTATTACCGGTAAGCTGAATATCGGAAACCCGTCTGATCCGGAGCAGATGGAATTGCAGGCCAGGATGATCGGAAGCACAGTTGCTCAGGCACGACGGATGATTGATGCAATCGGAATTTTTAAGGCGGCAGGATACCAAGATCCCATGTTTCGTCTCCAAAACTTACTCCGAAAAGAGAATATCCGATTGGTTCCGGACTTTATCCGTTATTGTCGAGGTCGTGAAATTGGAGTTGATTTAGAGCTCATGGGATCGGGTGAGGCTACTGGAGAAAGATATTCCAAAGTCGCTCCTTCCGCTGTAGAACTTGCAAACTTGATTCGCGAGCTTGATCGTCAAGGTAAAGAGTATAGACAAACATATGCTACAGCAGGCGATGGTCTGTATCCGGAATTTGATAATCCGGCTTCTAAACTGCTTATGCCACACGTTTTTGGGTCATGTCCGTTTTATGACAAAGGTTTATACTTTGCGTCAGATGGGAGTATTCGCGCATGCTCCAATAGCAGCCAAACACTTGCCTTATGGAATAAAAAAGACGTTACAAATCCGGTTAAAGTGGCATGGGAATCCTCGCTCCTTACATGCCGACGGCAACTTAATCAGACTGTTGTAGGCGAACCATGTGGCTCGTGTGAAAAGTGGGGGCAATGTCGCGGAGGATGTCGAGCTACCGTAGAAGGTATGAGCGATCCTTTTGGTGGCTACACGCTTTGTCCACTTCCGCTATTAAAAGAAAAAACCGATTCCAAATGAGATGGATTAGCCCGTCCCTCCGAAGCTTAAGCGTAGGGGGGGCGGGCGCCTTTAACTCTTAATTTTATATCAAATGCGAAAAGATATTCTAAAAACAGCACGTGCAAAATTCCGCCAGCTTTCCAAGAAATACAATGGTTTTATCCACGTAATTTTGGACGACTGGCGCGGCTATCGGTTTATTTACGACACCGTTGATGTTCGGCGTTGTAAAAACCAATGCGCCGATTGCCCACTGTATCAACTTCTTAAAAACGAGAAGACAGGCCGTTTTTCTGCAGGGCTTTATAAGGCCAGCAAAAAAGATAAATCTATTTTTGGCCCTCAAAAGTTCTTAAATTGTAAAACGTTAAGCCAATACCGCGATTGTTATGTAAATTTTTTGGTCAAAGAGGCAAAAACCCGTCGACAAATTATTGAGGAGCTCCAACTCATTAAAAATTTAAAAATTATTTATGCAAAAACAGACGATCCAAGAGTCCTTGAGCGACAATTCAAACAATCGATTATTCGCAAGGCTACGAGGCTTACCGGAGCACGGAAACGAAGAATAATTGCTTCAGTCGGCTCTATTCAAACAGCAAAATCTGCAAATTTTTCACCAGCTGTTCAATGTGGCTAGCGCGCAATCGGCCGATTTTTTTTTGTATCCGCTGGTTGTCGATCGCACGGATTTGGTCAACGAGGATGTCAGAATCCTCCTTTAGGTTGGTTTCTTTTTTCGGTAAATGCAGTCTTAAGGGGTGTCCACCCGGAACAACGCGCCTTGTGAGAGGGCAAATGAGCGTGCTGTGGTGATCCAGCGCATTCAAAAGATCTGATTGAATAACAACCACTGGACGGGTTTTTCCAGGTTCAGTGCCAAAAGAAGGGTCGAGATTGGCGAGGTAGATGTGAAATTGCTTAATCTTCATTATTCAGAAATGGGATCATCTAAGGCTTCAAATTCTTTTAAAACTTCCATAGAAGAAGCATAAGTCAATTTGGATGCTTTCGCAAGTTGTTTCTTCAAATGGCGTTTTCGATTGAGCTTATTAAAAAATTCAATAGCCTTGTTTATATATGTATTTCTTGGAATTTCCCGAACTTGCTCCATGTTGTCAAAAATCGGTTCCTGTAATTTAAGGGAAAGGGCTTTAGACATATCTAAGTCAGTTAGGATATACCTAAAGTATATACTTTGGTTAGTCAGTAGTCAACAAAATAAGCGATTACGCCACAAACCCAAAGTATCCCAGTACTAAGCCGAGCAGAAGCACAAAACCGCCCAAGGCCGGTAAGCGGTTTGTTGTGAACCAGGAGTTCATGATGGAAATCATCAGTTTTGGGAAAACCAGAATGATCACGCCTTTGATCATCGCCAGCCAGCCGATCAAAGAGACAAGGGCCACCCATGTGCCATCCCAAATATTGTGATAGGTCACGAGGGCAAAACCAGCAGCAAGCGCCATAAAGCCGCCGATGTACAACGCCATTGCCTCTTCCGTAAAGCGCTCCATCATTTTTTGGTAATTATCCCTATTTAAAATCATGCCAAGACCAGCCGACAGGTATATTAAAGCAAGCAGTCTGGCTATAAAAATAGAAAGCGTCATAAATTTTTTGGGGTTAGTTTGTATTTGATTTGATTGTAGCAGAAATGGGTTGGTTTTGTTTGACTTTAATCTAATCCTCCGATAAAGTGCGGATACAAAAGACTTTCGGCTCGTGGTTTATACACCACACTTGCGGAAGGTCTTTTTATTTATCTTCCTTTGGAAATACTGATATAAACCATTTTTGCCCTGTTCTTTTATCTTCTTTGATTTGCACAAAGAATAAGTACTTGTCTGAAGTCACCCCCTCAAAGCGATGTAGAATTTCGGAAGTCCGATTTGGATTTTGTCTGGAGATAGGATCAAATTTCGAATGTTGCATCAATTCTAAAGCGCAGGGCAGATATTTTATTCTCCGCATGCGATCTCTTCGCTGTTTTTGTTTGAGATGCTGCCAAAATAGCTCCAGGAATATCTTGCTTCCTTTAAAATAAGCTGATCGGATGTAGGGCCTGCGTTTGGATTTAGCTTTCGCTTGTTTGTAGCAGCGGACGGCATTTGTATATACCTCGTGATAATCAGTTCCTGCCAATCGCTTGGATTTGACGCAAAAAATCATCTTCAATCTAAAATTCAGCCTTCTAATACACGGCAATTATAGTAAACTTATGTTTACTATGCAAGGAGAAATTTCAATAATTACCTTTTGATTTAGTTTCTTGTGGCTCAAACATGAGCACATAAGACGATCCAGTGCTTTTTGGACAATGCTCAATGCCTTTAGGTACAACAGCTATTTCTCCTGAATTTAGAATAATGTTCGGCTGATTTTTAAGTTGAATAGTGATTTGACCGCTGTAGACAAAAAATAATTCATCCTCATCGTCATGTTGATGCCAATGATATTCACCTTCGAAAAGTGCTAATCTGACAACTTGATCATTTACGGTTGCTACCTCCACAGGAAACCAAGGCCTTCCAGCTATTTCTTCAATCTTTTCTTTAATTATTTTCTTTGAAATCATTAGCGGACATTTTTTGGTGATCACATATCCATCTCTCCCATTCCCCCCATTCCTCCACCGTGGGCGTGGCCGTCGTCGGATTCTTTCTTTTCGGGAAGGTCGGTAATGGCGGTTTCTGTGGTGAGGAACATGGCGGCGACTGAGGCGGCGTTTTCGAGGGCAGAGCGAGTCACTTTTTTGGGATCGATAATACCGGCTTTGAACATATCTACGAGCATTTTTTCTGGCGGGAGCTTAATGTCTTTATTGGCATCATAACCCATATGCTCATTTCCTTTTCCTTTAGCCCATAAGTTTCCAAGTGCTGCGATTACTTTACCGCTGTTCACTCCTGCGTTTTCTGCAATTTGTTCGATAGGATATCTGAGTGCCTGTTTCACTATTAGCATCCCAGCTCGTTCTTCCATTGAATTTTGTTTTTCTGGATCAAGAATGGCACTGATTTGCAGGAGCGCCGCGCCGCCGCCGATCACCACGCCTTCTTCAATGGCGGCGCGGGTGGCAGAAAGGGCGTCTTCAATGCGATGCTTCTTTTCTTTCAACTCCACTTCTGTAGCGGCACCCACTTTGATCACGGCCACGCCGCCGGTGAGTTTGGCCAGGCGTTCCTGGAGTTTTTCCTTATCAAAATCCGAAGTGGTTTTTTCCAACTCCGTTTTAATTTGTTTCACACGGTTCTGAATCGACTCTTTTTTGCCAAAGCCCTCCACGATGGTGGTGTTGTCTTTGCCGGCTACCACTTTGCGGGCGCGGCCCAAGTCTTCAATTCCGGCATTTTCAAGCTTCAATCCCACTTCTTCGGAAATCACACGGCCGCCCGTCAAAACCGCGATGTCTTGCAACATGGCTTTGCGGCGATCACCGAAACCGGGGGCTTTTACCGCGAGCGCGCTGAAGGTGCCGCGAAGTTTGTTTACGACCAAGGTGGCGAGCGCTTCGCCCTCTAAATCTTCACTGATGATGACGAGCTGTTTGCGGCCGGATTGAGCCAGTTTTTCCAGCAACGGCAAAATGTCCTGAATGCTGGAGATTTTGCGGTCGGTGATCAAAATATAAGCATCCTGGTACACCGCCTCCATCCGTCCCGCGTCTGTGACCATGTAGGGGCTGATGTAGCCGTTGTCGAATTGCATTCCCTCCACCAAATCCGTGGAAAGTCCCATGGTTTGGCCTTCTTCCACTTGTACCACGCCGTCGCCACCCACTTTTTCAAACACGTCGGCGATCAGCTTACCAACCTCCTCGTTTTGAGCGGAAATGGTGGCCACCTGAGCCATTTCTTCTTTGGTGGTGATGGACTTCTTCATCTTGTCGAGCTCCGCTACCACACTGCGAACGGCATGTTCAATGCCGGCTTTGAGTAGCATCGGGTTCATCTTGTTCGTGGTGATGTGATGAATGCCTTCTTTGATGATCGCGTGGGCCAAAACAGTCGCCGTGGTGGTTCCGTCTCCGGCCACGTCATTGGTTTTGTTGGCCACCTCTTTTACGAGCTGGGCGCCCATGTTTTCAAACGGATCCGGTAAATCAATTTCACGGGCGATCGACACGCCATCATTCGTGATGGTGGGAGCGCCATATTTTTTATCAATCAACGCGTTTCGGCCTTTGGGGCCCATGGTCACGCGCACCGCCTGAGCGAGTTTTTCAATGCCCTTTAAAAGTTTTTCGCGGGCACTGTCGCCATGAAGTAATTGTTTGGACATGATTTAGTAAGGTTAATGAATTAATGGAATGAATATAAAGATGAGAGAACGAAATAACGATATAACGATATAACGTTATTTCGTTACGTTGTTATTTCGTTATTTAACGATAGCGCGAATGGAAGTCATTTCTACGATCTTGTATTCCTGGCCTTCCACCTTTACGTCTTCGCCGGAATAGCGGCCGTAAAGAACCTTGTCGCCCACTTTCACTTCGATCGGCAACACGGTTCCGCTGCTTGAAATATTGGTTTTAGAAACCGCGATCACTTCGCCTTCCTGGGGTTTTTCTTTATTAGCGGTATCCGGAATAACGATTCCGCTTTTGGTCACTTCTTCCGGCTGAAGCGGCTTGATGACGACGTAACCGTTTAATGGGGTGAGTTTCATAGATCTAAAGGTTAAAGAATCTTAGCACTTTAAAAGTGTGAGTGCCAAAGTAGTGTAGCAAAACCATTTGCAGGGTCAAGATTTTTTACTTGATCAGCACAAATCCTTCTGTGCTCATCCCATCTTCAAACGTGTGTTTGACCCAGGTGGTTGAATCGAGGGGCGAAAGATAGGGGAGGAGGAGCTGGCCCCAGGGTGTTTTTTGGAGTAGGGGGGCAAGGCTTTGAAGATTTACGAAGCTGACTTCCTCATTTACCTGGCTCAGAGCGCTAAGGCCCTGGCGGAAGGCTTGTGATTGGGCGAGAGAAAGGTCTGGTGAACTGAGCGCGTCGATTGAAGCTTTGAGTAGTGAGGCATGATTGGCCAAAATCATCAATTCGTCGGTGACGGCATAGCAAAAACCGTAAATAGAAGCCTGGACTTCAACACAATCCATGTCGATGCCTTGATAGGTTTCGTGAGAAAGGCTTAGACTATCCGGATCCGCCACGAGTTCGCGGCTCACGGTGTCGTCCGGCAGGGTCACTTCGAGCAGTTGGGGAGTGAATTGGGCGGCAAGAAGAGAGAAACCCTCGGAAAGTTTTTTGAGTTTTTTCCTGGCTCCTTCCATATCCCCATGCGTGAGTGTTAAGCCGATGCCCAGTTTTCCGTCATCGAGTGAGGAAAAAGTGAGGGCGTATTCCCCGGTAAAGAGTGGGTAAAGGTCGTCTGCCAAACTTACATTATTGCCAAAAATCCGATTCACTTGGGCGCGGAGCATGCCTTCGAGCAAAATGCCATAAGCCGGATTGAGTTTTTCCATGGAAGCCAGGGTGTTTTGCCACGAAGATGCCAAATCCGCTCCGCCCAGGTAGCTGATCAGGCTTTCGGCGGGAATTTTTTCACTTAGGCCCGTCATTCGCACGGGGTCGCGAGGTGGTAAAGGATCCAGACTTATGACTTCCCGATTCAGAGCCAAAAAGCTATTGAAGTGGAATCCCTCCTGGGTTTGCCGGACTGTGAAGCCCAACTGGCTGGAGAATTGCCGAAGGGGATTGATCAATGCGTCGAGTTTGGGCGTCCCAAACGACTGCAGATCCAAATACCCCTGCAACCAAGTGGTTTGTGGGAGGTTGGCTGAAAGGCTTACGAATCCGGTCTCTTTGTCGAGCGCCACTTCCTGCCCCTGGAACACGGCGTGGATGGATTTGAGCACCTCGACATCCGTGCTGATGAAAAGATAGGGACCTGAAAACGCAAACGCGAATTGCTGCCCCTGAGGATAAATGTAAATGGGGAATTGAGCGGTTCCCCGATTTCCCAATTCTTCCCCATTGAGTTCCATGCTTTTCAGAAACTTGAGCGCTTGGCGTCGGCTGGCGGAACGGAAAAAGAACACGGGTTTGTTTTTCACTACCGCCACTCCCACATTCTTTTTAGCCCAGGAGGGGATGAGGGCGGGATCCACGCCCCACAACTGTAAAAGCGGTTGAAGATTCATGATTTGGCTCCAGGCGGAGTCCCGCAGCTTCGGCGGTAATTCGGTATCTGCGATTTCTAAATACAAGGCGGTGATTTTGGCGGGCAGCATGGAGGCGACTGTACGGCTAAGGTACGCGGAACCAATGAGATAAACCACCAAAAAAACCAACAAAATTGCCCCCACGCTCAAAATGCCCAACAAAAATTTGGAAGAAGTATCTTCCTTTTTATGATGCAGGTTCCGAAGGGTTTTGAGGAGCAGGGGTTTATTCACCATGGGATTCGGGAGCGGTTTCGATTTCGGTTTCCTTGCCGCATTGTTCGCATTTGATCAAATCCTTTTTGGCTTGGACTTGGACTCCTTTGCAAACAGGGCAAGGGTCGGTGATCGGTTTGTGCCACGTGGCGAACTCGCAATCCGGATAGCCGCTGCAGCCGTAAAAAACCTTGCGGCGCTTCGTCCGTTTTTCTACCAGCGCTTTGTCGCACTTGGGGCATTTCACGTTCAGCGCGTGCGCCAACGGCCTAGTGGTTTTGCATTTGGGATATCCGCTGCAGGCGAGGAATTCCCCAAAACGGCCACGCTTCACCGTCATCGGCTTGCCGCATTTGTCGCATTTTTCATTCTTGTACTGTTTTTGCAGAGCCGCTTCTTTTTCACGTTCCGCCTTCATGGGTTTGGCATTTTTGCATTCCGGATATTTGGAGCAGCTCAAAAACTTTCCATTCCGTCCCAACTTAACCTTCATGGGCGCGTCGCACAAATCGCAGATTTCATCGGTTTTTTCGTGGATGACGTCTTCCTTTTTAACCTCCTCCTTCTTTTCTTCGAGCAATTGGGCGAAGGGCTTGTAAAAATCATCGATGACGGGTTGCCAGCCCACTTTTCCTTCTGCGATATCATCCAATCGCTCTTCCATGTTGGCCGTGAATTTAAAGTCCACGATTTTGGGGAAGTGTTTGCATAAAAAGTCATTCACGATCATGCCGATTTCCGTCGGACGGAGTTTTTTGTCCTCTCCTTTTTCAATGTAGCCTCGCGTGATGATGGTACTGATGGTGGGGGCGTAGGTAGAAGGTCGTCCGATGCCTTCGGATTCGAGTTTTTTTACCAAACTGGCTTCCGTGTAGCGGGGTGCGGGCATGGTGAACTTTTGCTCGGGCGTGATCAGGATCAATTCGCACGATTCTCCGGCATGCAAGCGGGGCAAGGTCGCTTCTTTTGGTTCTTCGGCCTCATCTTCATCGGACGCTTCAACATAGGCCTTCATGAACCCCTGCTCACGCAGCACTTGGCCTTTGGCCGTCAGTTCATAACCGTTTTTGGTTTTCACCGTCGCGGTGGTGACGTCAAACACCGCTTCGGGCATTTGGCTGGCAATCGCGCGCTCCCAGATGAGTTTGTACAATCGGTATTGTTTGGCATCCAAATGTTCCTTAAGGCTTTGCGGAGTTTTGCCGGCGTCGGTTGGGCGGATGGCCTCATGAGCCTCTTGGGCGCCACGTGTTTTTTTGGTGAATACCCGCGCCTGGGGCAAGACATATTTTTTTCCGTATAAATCTTCTATCACCCCGGGGGCAGCATTCAAAAATTCCTGAGAAAGGTTGAATGAGTCTGTGCGCATGTAGGTGATCAACCCCGTATGCTCCTTGCCGTGTTCCACGCCTTCGTAAAGCTGTTGGGCGATCATCATGGTTTGCTTGACTGAAAACCCGAGCCGACGTGAAGCCTCTTGCTGCAGCGTGCTGGTGATGAACGGCGGCGCGGGCTGGCGCCGGGATTCCTTTTTTTCCACATCCTCGATTGTGTAATCCGTGCCTTGGAGTTCCGTGAGCAAGTGGTCCGCCTCGGTTTTGCTGTGGACTTCAAGTTTTTTGCCATGGTATTTGTGCAGTTCGGCGCTAAATACTCCTTCATTGGCTTGCAGCTGCGCGAGGATTTTCCAGAATTCTTCAGGTTTGAACGCGAGGATTTCCCGTTCCCGTTCTACCACCAACCGCACAGCCACACTTTGCACACGGCCGGCGCTCAGTCCTCCGCGCACCTTGGTCCACAAAAGAGGGGAAAGCTTGTAACCCACCAACCGATCCAGCACACGGCGCGCTTGCTGGGCATGCACCAAATTTATGTCGATCTCACGCGGGTGTTCCAGAGCCCGGAGCACTGCGGCTTTTGTGATTTCGTGAAAGGCGATGCGTTTGAAATGCCCCTTTTTGAGCTTGAGCGCCTCCTTTAAATGCCAGGCAATGCTTTCTCCTTCGCGGTCCTCATCGGTTGCGAGCCATACCAGGGTGTCCGGATACTTATGGATGAGGGTATAAAGCTCATTGACGATCTTTTTTTTGTCGGTTGGGATTTCGTATTTGGGTTCATATCCGTTTTCAACGTCGATGGCCAAGGTTTTTTTTGGCAAATCGCGAATATGCCCCATACTGGCTTTTACGTTGTACTTGGCGCCCAGGAATTTTCTGAGCGTTTTTGTTTTGGCGGGAGATTCTACAATAATGATGTGATTCATGAGCCCTACGATACAATACCTTTTTCTTCCAGCGCAACAAAAAAACTCTTGCGAGGTCCATTTTTTGGCTTTATAATGCGCCAGCCTTATCATTAACTTTAATCATTATATGACCAAACAAGATCTCATTGCCGCCGTGGCTTCGGTCGCCGGAGTGTCTAAACGCACCGCCGCCGAATCATTGGAAGCACTGGTTTCCTCGATTACCACTGAACTTAAAAAGGGAAAAAACGTCACCATCACCGGTTTCGGCACGTTCCGCGTTTCCCACCGCGCCGCCCGCAGCGGCGTGAACCCACGCAACCCAACCCAACGCATCCAGATTCCCGCCATGAACATTCCCGCATTCAAGGCCGGCAAATCCCTCAAGGATGCCATTCGGTAATCCTCATTGGTTAATCAACCGAAAGCCCTGCCATATGGTGGGGCTTTTTTGTGCCATGGTGATAAAGTGTGAGCGCTGGCGCAGGCGCTCGACGTTGGTGACGGTTTTTCACATTATTATGGCGGAAAGAGAATTGCCTGCTTGCCGGCTACCGGCTCTTCTCTTTGGTGATGCGTTTTCAGCACTTTTCAAAAATGTACCCTTTTCTGCGGTTTTAGGTATAAAAAGGGACACTTTTTTTTGACATTTCACGCAGTTGATTTTTTAGTTAATTGCACACAGAAGCGAGTTAGGCAAAATAATTAAATCCGGCTTCAATACCCTATACCGACCTAAAGGGTATTTTGAAAATAGTGATAAATATGATATAATATAACGATTCATAAAATCTGCAAGCATAATAGAAAATAAAAACAAAACAACGGAAGGAAGCAATGAGCAAGTCAACTTGCCTTCTGCGCAGAATGACTCGCCTAATAAATTGGCACCTCAAGCCAAGCCTGCTGTTAGCGTTATCTGCCCTGAGAGACAGGAAATCGCCAATCGTGCCACTGAAGAACTGACAAATACTCTTGCAATGTTAGATATTCATGACTGGAAATTGCCGACGGTGAACATCAGATTCACTGAAGTAGACAATATCCCGCCTGCACGCGTTGCAGCGCATGGGGAAACAGTTGAGGTTCTGTTCAGCAAAAAGTGCGCAACACCCGAAGGCGAAAAGGCTTTCATTGCAGAGCTTGGTGCGAATATGGCATTTCCAGGTGTCCGGCAAACCCTAAAACACGAACTGGCACACATCGCAATGTGGTCGGTTACAGGTTTGTCACGTCAGCCCGCTGTCCGGTTAATTGATGAGGGATGGGCAAGTATGGTTGAACAGCTTGGGAGCAGCAAAACGCCGGATTTGAATGTACTCTCTAAAGAAACAAAAACAAATATAGCGCGGGGGTTAAAAGAGGAGCCAATGCTATACAGACGGTGTCTTGATTTATCCAAACCTGTAAGCCAGTTAGATAGTAAGGAAGAATTGGATCGCCTGAATAGCGCTGAATATGAGGTTGGCAAGGCACTTCTGCTCTGGATTCGTGAACGATTTGGCAATGAGAAGATGCTTCAATTGATCGCCAAATCACCGCAATCATCCAGAAGAAATGACGCAGAAGGCGCCCCCATCGAGCCAACAGCAATAGAGTCCAGTCTTCATTCAACCTCAAAAGAATATCTGGAAATGTTTGATAGGGTCACAAAAGGTGCTCTCAGTGGAGATAAGATGATTGAGGAAGGGCGCAGCTGGGAAAGACTGCAATTCCAAAGAGCTTTGTTGGAAACAACGGGGATGACGAATATAAAAGAAGTGGAAGCAGATTTTATGAAATGGCTTGAGGAATAGGATTTAATTACATCGCCTAACTCTTCATTGTGTACGCAGTTTTGTTTTTTGCGCATAGTTTTCCTGTGAGTGTCAATTTGGAGTGTCCCTTTTTTGCAGGAATGGTCATCTAAAAAGGACACTTTTAAAAAGCGCCCTTGGAGTGCCTGGGTGCTGAGTGTCGGAAGAGAGTTGTGTTGAAGCCCTTCTCGGCTTCCCCTTAGTGGCACGTTTTCAGCACTTTTAAAAAATGTCCCCCTTTTTAGCAGGTTTTGGTACAAAAAGGGACACTTTTTTTTGACAGCCCTTGTTATTTGCTTTTTAATGAATTGCGACTGGAGCATTATCGGAAATCGCAAAATAATTATTTTAAAAAAATCTATGAAATGGTTCTGGAAGTTTGTGTATATCTTTTGGCCTAACGTGCTCCGCGCATATGAAGTGTTTTTCCATCACCATCGGCAGAATTTTTTGATTGGGCGCTTAATTACGCAAAAAAATTCGGAAGATTTAAAAAGTCATTTAGCCAAACATAGTTTTGAACATGCAATTATCGC
>JAZDOH010000025.1:0-5090 GCA_043798815.1 Candidatus Peregrinibacteria bacterium
TTTCATGGAAGGAGAAAAGGCTGAAAGAGGCTCGGGGGTTTTGTAAACATCCTCGAGCCGCTGAATTCCCTGTTTACTGATGAGCTGGTGAGTGTTTTCCGCCAAATCATTCACCATGAGCATGATGAAGCTCGACGTAATGGCCGTGACCCACAAGCCAAATGGCATTTGCCTTACTCTTTTTTCCGCATGCTGCCACAAAGCCAGTTTTTGAAGGTCTTTGACCTTAAGAATTTGTGATCGCAAGCCGTCGTCGATGTCATGGTTCATGTAAGCGATCTCATCCGCCACATTCACGAGCTGGGCTTCGATCGAGGGCATCAAGGTGTCCGTAATTTTGGGAAGATCATAAGTGGTGCGGTGTTTGATCAACCCGTCGAGCACTTCAAAACTCAAATTCAACCCCGGGTAATCCGGTTTTTTTTCTTCAAAAAACTCCACGATGCGCCGGCTTTGCTCGTTGTGTTCAAACCGATCGCCAAATTCTTTGAGCAGCGCATCCATTTCATCCTGTCCTGCGTGGCCAAAAGGCGTGTGACCAAGATCATGCGCCAATCCGATCGCTTCAGCCAAATCCTCGTTCAAATTCAGCATGCGGGCGATGTCGCGGCTCAGTTGCGCCACTTCCATGGAATGAGCCAGCCGCGAACGGTAATGGTCGCCGTAATGGGCCACAAACACCTGGGTTTTTCCTTTGAGCCGCCGGAACGTTTTGCTGTGAATGATTCGATCGCGGTCGCGCTGAAAACAGGTGCGGTATGGGTCTTCAGGTTCTGAGTACTGTCGTCCCCGGGATTCCACCGCGAAAGCGGCGTAAGGCGCCAAGGTTTGTTTTTCCCGTTGTTCGACTTGCTCTCGGGTGAATAGCATTTGAATTTGGATGTTTTAACGGTATCATACTGTCAAACCGAATCCAACCATGCACGCGTTAGAACTCCGACGGCAAATCATCCACCTCCTTTACGGTCCACTCCTCATCGTGCTGTTCGATCGTGGGATTTTGAATCTGCCGCTCCTGTTTGCCCTTGTCCTCATCGGCGGAGGAACTTCTTATTGCATCAAACACCATCGGCTCAGCTGGGTTCGCTGGGCTCTTTTGTGGCTTGAACGTCCGCATCACCTCGAGCAATTTCCGGCGCGCGGACTTTTGTTTTTTACCCTGGGCGCGTTTTTGAATTTGCTTTTGTTCGATCCCCTCATCGCCTACGCGGGCATCATGGTTTTGAGTGTGGGAGATGCCGTCGCCAACATCGCCGGCCGGCATTTTGGAAAGTTGAAAACCCGACTGAATCCTGAAAAATCCCTCGAAGGCACTGTGCTAGGAATTTTGGTTTCCATTCCCGCCGCTTATTACTTTGTCCCGTACTTGTGGGGAACCATCGCCGCCGCGACTGTGGGCATGTTTTTGGAAATCCCCCGGATTCGGATTTTTGGATTTGAAATCGACGACAATCTTTTGATCCCAATTGCCGCGAGTTTCACACTGAGTTTATTTGCTTAAAGAATATTATAAAATTCTATTGACATTTTGTAAAATGTTCTTTAATATGCCAAACAGTCGCTCTCTCCCGCCGCAAGCGGGATCCCGCTTAGGCGGGACCGGCCACCCGATCTTATTTTTTATTTTACGATCATGGCTGAGAAGCGTTTTTTTAAAAGCCGAAAAGAGTTCGGAGATCATGGCGAGCAAATCGCCATCGCTTTCTTGAGGCAAAAAGGTTACCGGATCCTCGATACCAACTTCCGCAAACGCGTGGGCGAAGTGGACATTGTTGCCATGGACGGCAAGAACCAGTATGTTTTTGTTGAAGTCAAAACGCGCCGCAATACCCGCTTTGGTTATCCGGAAGAATCTGTGAACTTCCGAAAACTCCGTAAAATTCTCATGACAGGGCAGTTGTGGCTGGCGGAGAAAAAAATCAATACTGACAATTACCGGCTGGACGTCATTTCCATCGAAATGGACAATGGTGACGCCCACATCACCCATTTTGAAAACCTCTCGTGACCATGCGCAAAAGAACAATCAATAAACTCGTATTCCTCCTCTCCCTGGTTTTGGCGGGGGCGGTGTACGCGTGGTTTTACCCACTCAACACAGGAACCCTGGAACTTAAAACCGGCACGACGGATTATCAGGTGTTTTTGAATGGTGAACCTCTGGAATGCACGCAAGACCCCTGCTCCACGAAATTGAAAGTGGATGGTTATCAGTTGCTCATTCGCAAAGAAAAACACGCGACCTTTTCTCAGCTCGTTTTCATCCATCGTGGGGAGGTGAGCACGGTGGAAGTGAACCTGGAGCGGGTTTATACACTGGAACCTAGTTCCGTGGTGCCCAAAACCAATCTCAAGCGCGCCCTAACACCACCGGCAGATCTCTCCGCCGTTCCGGCGTTCGCGTGGAATGCAAAAGGTTCAACTTTCATTTTTTTGGATCCGGCGGATGAGCGAGTGAAAGTGCGCCAGGCCAATGGCTCGACTCGAGTCATCACAAGCCTTGCGAACCTCGCTTCCCCTCTGAATTTTTATTGGTCACCAACCGAAACATGGTTGCTCGCCCAACAGGGCCGCGATCTCTATTTCATCAACACCGCCGAAGCCACGCGCAAAAAGAAAGTGCTGAAATTTGAGCCGATCGTGATTCTGTGGTCACCGCAAGGGGATTACGCGCTGGTCAATGATGCCAGTAATGCGCTGTACCGCATCACTCCCGACAACCAAACCATTTCCGCCACCGACGTTGCGTTGAATTTAGAAGAAGCGGCGTGGATCAACGACGCCACCCTGCTTTCCTATTCCCTAGATACCCAAAAACGCCGAACCGAAATCAAAACTTATGAACCCGGAAAAACATTGCTCGCCACTCTCACGGTTCGCTTTGATTATGTGGCGGTACGGATGATTTTTGACGCGGCAAACCAAACCGCCTACTTCCAAAACGACCAGGGGGATTGGGATGAAATGAAATTCTTTTAAGAAATATTCAGAATAAAATTCACTTTACTTTTAATTAGATTTAAAGTAAACTTAAATTGACTTTAAATTCTGCTCAATGATTTTTAAAAGACTCATCGTCGATAAAATTATCCCTTATCTGAATACGGATGACATCATCGTGCTTCATGGGGCACGGCAAGTCGGCAAAACCCATATCCTCTACTATCTTCAGAATTATCTCAAAACAAAAGGGGTGGTGACACACTACATTGACCTGGAAGACTCAAGATATGTGACCATTTTGGATGGAGGTACGGATAATTTCATCCATTATTTGGAAGAAGAAGGGCTTCCGATCCATCAGCCGGAGAGAGGGAAAAGTAAATTATTCGTTTTTATAGATGAAATCCAGTATCTTAAAACGCCATCCCCCTTTTTAAAGCTGATGGCAGACCATCATCCGTCCGTCAAACTCATTGTTTCCGGTTCATCCAGCTTTGAAATCAAAAACAAGTTCACTGAATCGCTCGTAGGCCGAACCGTTGATTTTGAAGTCTTTAATTTATCCTTTTTAGAATTTTTAATTTTTAGGGATTACGCATGGAAAAAACAAAAAACGTACACCGGGAAAAAAATCAATGAGCTAAAAAAACTCTTTGAAGAATTCACGCTTTATGGAGGTTATCCGAAAATAGCGCTGACGGGCAGTCTTGCCATGAAAGAAAAATATCTCCAGCAGATCATTGATACTTACATACGGAAAGATATCAGGGATTTGGCGCATATAAAAGAAACCGATAAATTCAATAAGCTCCTGGAAGTGCTGGCATCCCAGAGCGGCAATTTATTGAACGTGACGGAGCTTTCCAACACCTGCAACCTTGCAAAACAGACGATTGAAAACTACCTGTTTATCCTGGAGCAAACCTATATCATCAAACGGCTCAGGCCGTGGAGCGGCAACCTTCGCTCGGAGCTTTTCAAAATCCCTAAAATTTATTTCTATGATAGCGGTTTGATGCAGATGCTCTGGCTGAAAGGATTGCAGAAAAAAATTCTCGGCAATGTGCTTGAAACAACGATTTTTAATGAACTCGTCAAGCATTATTCCAAAGACGCCATTTTTTACTGGCGCACTTTGGATAAAAAAGAAATTGATTTTATCGTACGGATCAAAAATAAAATTTTCCCGCTTGAAGTGAAATTAAATTTTCAGAGTTTTCGGCCGACCGCTATACGCTATCTTGAAGAACGCGCCCAAACAACTGGTTACAAAGTAATTGGATTGGAGGGGCGAAAAGAGAATAGTCATTTTATTTATCCTTGGGAATTGTGATGCAACCCGCTGCCGACCTGTTCTTTTTCCCCAGCCTTTTCCCCTTGTCTTTTCACCCTGAAATCGTATAATATAGCCGGTTTCAGACGTTTACATTTTCCTGAGCGGAAACGGATTGACTTAAATACAAAAATAGTGTACTGTTACATCCTTTGTATCTTCAAAGAAAATGAAACCTGTTCCCGTTTCCCATAGAGGCTCCGTTTCACCTTTCGAGGCCGCAAAAGCAGGCAGGGAATCTTTTGTATCCCGCCTCCAAACTCTTTGCGATCTCGCCCTCCGTTCCCGCATGAAAATCAGTGAGCTGGTGACACGCTTTAAAGAACTCGCCGACTCTTTTCACCTGCCCCGGATTCTCCGCCCACGTCTTTGGAAACTGTTTGCGGCGGGAGCTTTAGCCATGGCATGCGGAGGAGATTCCGGAAACAACCCCGCTGATGACATGGATCCCGGTAATCCCGCTCCGGACGGAGGGGCGGATGTGTTCCGGCCAACGGAAGACGGGCCTGACGCTGACGCGGATACGGATGCCGGCATTCCCCCTTCCGCCTGCACCAAAGAAGACGACGACGGTTTCCTCGCCTTGGGCCTTGTGAACCCGAAAGCCAAAAAACCGGCCAGGATCGTCATCCCGTATAATGAAACGTTCCCCGAGTATGAAGGGGATACCGTCACCGCGGAACCGGACACCTTCGGCCGCGCCGCCTGCATCAAGGTCGCCGTCGGCCAGAGTACCGGCCCCGCCCCCGGAGAATCCCGGTGGATAACCGCCCAGGGTCTTGAGGTCTTCGCCGTTCCCGACCCTCCGGATCCC
>JAZDOH010000028.1:0-12581 GCA_043798815.1 Candidatus Peregrinibacteria bacterium
AATTGATCGTGTGTGATTCGAGTAGGTATTTGATCCAAAAGTTCTATAGGAGAACCAATGTCATGAGTGGTCGTAACGTTTACCCAAGATGGTTTTTCAGGCATTTTTTATAATAAAAGGAGGGGATAATACAATAAAAAAAGAAAATAGACAAGTTTTATAAACACACATTTTTTGTTACAGTGACTTTGTTTACAATAATTTAAATTTTTATGGACATCACATTGCTCTCCAAAACCGCCCAGGCCATGGTAGCACCCGGCAAGGGCATTTTAGCCATTGATGAAAGCGGCGGAACCTGCAAAAAACGCTTCGACGAATTGGGAGTGGAGTGTAACGAAGAAAATCGCCGGTTGTATCGCCAAATGCTGGTGACGGCGCCGGAAATTGAGAAGTACATTAGCGGTTATATCCTTTTTGACGAAACTCTTCGCCAAAAAACCGATGATGGAACGCCTTTCCCGGAAGTTTTAAAAAGAAAGGGCATTATGCCGGGGATTAAAGCGGATGCGGGGCTCAAAGAGTTGGCGCTGTATCCCGGAGAAAAAGTGTCGGAGGGGCTGGATGGATTGCGTGAACGGTTGGCGGAATGGAAAAAATTAGGCGCCGTCTTCGCTAAATGGCGCGTCGTTGTTACGATTAAGGGGGATGGGTTGCCTAGTGACGCGAGTTTGATGGCTAATTCCCACACACTGGCCCGTTACGCGGCTCTCTGCCAGGAGGCGGATATTGTACCCATGGTGGAACCGGAGATTTTGTTGGAAGGCGACCATACAATTCAGCGATGCTACGACGTGAGCGCCAAGGCGTGGAAAATGCTTTTTGAACAATTGGAAGAGCAAGGTGTAGCGCTGGAAGGAACAATTTTAAAAACCAGCATGGTGGTCGCGGGTAAGGCTTGCCCCACCCAAGCGGATCGAGAGGATGTGGCGAAACAAACGTTAAAATGTCTCCTAAAAAATATCCCGAAAGAACTGGCGGGCGTAGTGTTTTTATCCGGCGGTCTTAGCGACGCGGATTCCACTGTTTATCTAAATATGATCAATCAGATTAAGGACAAAAAACCTTGGCCTTTGAGCTTTTCTTACGGCCGCGGCATTCAACGACCCGCGCTGAAGATTTGGGCGGCTAATAAAGCGGATGTCGCACAGGCTCAAAAAGCTTTGGTGCACCGAGCCAACATGAACGGCCTGGCTTCCCTGGGACAGTACTCGGAAACCATGGAAAAATGATTTCTTTCAACCCTATATTTTAACCCTCCACCCCATGCCTTCAAAAAAAATTAATATCGGTCTTAACGGCTACGGCCGGATTGGCCGGTTGCTTCATCGATTATTGCTTAGCCACCCCACGCTTCAAGTGGTCGCGATCAACGCGCGCTCTGAGGACGCGGCCATGCGGGCGCATTTGCTGAAATACGATTCAATTCATGGCCCGATTACCAATAAAATTGAGGTTAAAAGCGGCAACACGCTGGTCGTGGACGGTACAGCCGTGCAATGTGTGGCCATTAAAGACGCGGCTGAAATCCCCTGGGGAAAATTGGGTGTAGACATTGTGGTGGAAGGAACTGGTAAGGCTAAAAATCGCGAGATGGCCGCCAAACATTTGGTGGGCGGAGCCAAAAAAGTGCTCGTAACCGCCCCAATGAAAGATGACACGCCAACGTTTGTGATTGGGGTGAATGAGAAAAATCTGAAACCAACTGACTTGGTGGTCAGCAACGCCAGCTGCACGACAAATTGCGTGGCTTTACCGATTAAACTGATCCATGAACAGTGGGGAGTGAATTATGTTTCGCTTTCTTCTATTCACGCCGTGACGCATTCGCAAAATCTTCTCGACAATTCGGGACGGGATTTGAGGCGGGCGAGAAGCGCCTTAATGTCCATCATCCCCACAACGACGGGAGCGGCTCAGGTGCTTAGTAAAATCATGCCGGAGCTGGCGGGAAGGAGCGACGGAATTGCCTATCGAGTTCCTATTTTAAACAGCTCCATCACCGAGCTGACGATTCACACAGACAAAGCCATTACCAAAGAAGAAGTGAATGAGTTTTTCCGGAAAAAAGTCAAAGAAGCCTATTGGGATCCCATTTTGGATGTGTGTGATGAACCGTTGGTTTCCATCGATTTTAAAGGCAATCCCCACTCGAGCATTGTGGACTTGGGGCTAACCCAGGTGACGGGCGGGCATTACCTGAAACTCTTCGCCTGGTATGATAACGAATGGGGCTACACCAACCGCCTTAAAGACATGCTGGAACTTATGAGTTAATTAACCAATTAGATTATGAAATTATTAGACAACCATCTTTTTGAGGCGGGTATTCCGGATTCGCTCCGGCATTTGATTTTGTACATCGCCCGCGCCGCCAAATATATTCACTATTACATCCAAACCGGTGACTCGGGGCTGGCGGGAACGGAGAACATTACTGGCGACAAACAGCTTGCGCTTGATGTGCTGGCGGACAAAGTGATCATGGAAAACATCATGCATTGCCGGCTGGTGAACCGCGCCTCTTCGGAGGAGCAGGAAAATGAAACGGTGTGTGAGTGCGGCGGAAAAAAGGGGGAGTATTGTGTGGCCTTTGATCCGCTCGACGGCTCATCGCTCGTGGATGCGAATTTGGCGATTGGTTCGATCTTTGGAATTTATAAAGGCAATGGATTTATCGGGAAAAAAGGACGGGATCAGGTGGCGGCGTTCTACGTTGTTTACGGCCCACGGACGTCTCTGGTGTATTCGGCCGGCAAGGGAGTCCATGAGTTTTTACTGAACGATGTCGGCGAATTTGTGCTCGCGCGCGGAGATATTAAGGTGAAAGACCCCATCAAAAATTTTGCTCCCGGTAACCTGCGCTGCACCAATCAAAATCCCAAATACAAAGCCCTGATCGACGAGTGGATGAAAAAGGAATATACCCTGCGTTATTCCGGCGGCATGGTGCCCGACCTCAATCATATTTTCATGAAAGGCCAGGGAATTTTTACTTATCCGCCCTTCCTCCCAAAATACCCCAACGGAAAATTGAGGTTGCTGTATGAATGCGCACCATTCGCGTATCTGATGGAACAAGCCGGCGGCAGCGCGAGTAATGGGGAAATAGCTGTGCTGGATATGCCGATTACAGAAATTCACCAAAGAACACCGATTTTTATTGGGAGTAGCGGGGAGGTGGAGAAAGCAGTGAAGGCGCTGAAATAACTACTCAGAGAATGGGAAATTCATCAACCATACGTTGCACCGCTCCGACTTGTAAAAGTATTGTAACTTGATCCCTAAAAGCCACCAAAAAGTTTCCCAGCTCAGGATGTTGTTTCATCTCGTCCCCGATATTTTTATGGGAAGCTTCAACTATTTCAAGTTGTGTTAACTCTGCTCCATAATCAGATTTTCCGTGGTAATCTATGCATTGTACTGATACTTCCCCTTCGTAGTCTACAACTGTGAATTCGAGACTTCCCCCCGGCGGATAGTCTATATCGGCACCTTCGGGGGACGCGCCTACGGTTTGATGACGCAAAATTAATTTAGTATTTCTGTAGGGCGTATTTAATATAACGATATCCGCGCTGCCGCCCCCTTCCCTGCCAACGCCCTGACGAGTGTCGCCTAATCCGGCTCTGGCTCCGTAAGTAGGATAATCTCTTTTTTGAGCAAAAGTATCAACAAAACCTATTAGCGGCACTGGCGGTTGGCCGTCAGCCCCGCCTGTGCGCTCTTCACCATGATTTAACGTATGTCCCCGCCATAATCTATCTATGCATTCCCGAATTCCCGGCGCGAGTTCTTCCGCGGCGCTTAAAAATTGTTCAAACCGACCCGGGCGTTCTTCTCCCGTTACCCCCAACCTTGTTAAGACATCACGGGTTGAGGAAAGATTATCAAGAGAAGGCTGTCTTTCCGCTAATGAATCCGGAACTGTTGCTGACATATAATTTGGTGGTTAAGAGATAAGGGTGTTTACTGTATAGAATAATAGCCATAAGTCAAGAGCTCGCAAAGCGCTTTTGTTTTCGCTACAATACCCCCAGTATGTTTGAAGACAGCCCTCTCATCCGCGAACGGCGAGCGAAACTGGAGAAGATTAAACAAATGGGTATTAAGCCATACCCGGGGCGTTTTGAGAGAACTCACAATTCGATTAATGCAAAAGCCGTGGCGGAGAAAGGTAAGTGTGATGTTGAGGCCGCCAGAAAAAAGAAAGCGGATGTAAAAATTGCGGGAAGAATTATGACGCTGCGGGAGCACGGGCATCTCATCTTCGCCCAGCTCCAAGACCAGGAAGGGCGCATCCAGATTTGCTGGATGAAAGAGTTTACGCCGGCTGATCAGTTTGAGTTTGTGAAGCTGTTGGATTTGGGAGATTTTGTGGGACTTACGGGGGTTTTGTTCATGACTCACAAGGGTGAACCTACGCTCCTCATCAAAGACTGCCAGTTACTCAGCAAATCTCTCCGACCGTTGCCGGAAAAATGGCATGGGTTACACGATCAGGAGGTCAAATATCGCAAACGTCATTTGGATTTAATTATGAATCGTGAAGAGGTGATGAAGCGTTTTAAAAAACGTCGGGAAATTATTGATGCAATGCGGAAATACTTGCTTTCGCATGGGTACATGGAAGTGGAAACCCCAATCCTACACTCCCTTTATGGGGGCGCAATGGCCAGGCCTTTTGAAACGTACTTTAACGCGCTGGAACAAACGATGTACCTCAGAATCAGCAATGAACTTTTTTTAAAGCGTTTGATTGTGGGCGGGTATGACCGGGTATTCGAATTTTCTATTGATTTTAGAAATGAGGGAATAGATACCAGCCATAATCCTGAATTTTTGTTAATGGAGACTATGATGGCTTATGGTTGCGCGGCAGATAACATGAAAGAAAATGAGGAAATGTTTGCCTACATTGCCGAAAAGACTTTAGGAACAACAAAAATCCAATACCAAGGGCAAAAAATCGACCTTACTCCTCCATGGAAAAGGGTGTCCGTTGTAGATGCTGTTAAAGAAATCACCAAAGGGGATTTTAATTCCTGGAAGAGCGATGAGGATGCCAGAAAAGCCGCTAGAAAACACGGACTCAAAAAGGTTGGGCCTAAGACGAGTAAGTTTGGCGTGCTTATGGCTTTTTTTGACGAATTGTGTGAAGAAAAATTCATTCAGCCAACGTTTATTTATAACTACCCGCGTGAAGTTTCCCCTCTTGCTAAGATCGATCTTGAGAACCCTGATTTCACCGAGCGGTTTGAACTTGTTATTGCGGGGAAGGAGTACGCGAATTCTTATTCTGAATTGAATGATCCAGTGGAACTCCGCGAAAATTTCCAAGAACAGCAAAAACACCGCGCAGAGCTTGAGGGCGAAGCTCATCCAATTGACGAGGAATTTATTGAAGCCATTGAACATGGCATGCCGCCAACTAGCGGCTTGGGTATAGGAGTAGACCGATTAGTTATGTTGCTAACTGATACGACCTCGATTCGGGAAGTAATATTTTTTCCTGCGCTTCGTAGTACTATTGCGCAACCTGTCAAAGAGACATTGCAGACAAAGCAGACAACAACCCTGGTTAATGATGATCAAAAAAATATTAACATTGGCCTTTCTTACGCGGCGGCTCTGAAACTTTTCGATGCTCACGTAAAAAACCCGATGATCCGAAACCACAGTATTGAAAGTGCGGCTGTGATGCGCGCGTTGGCCAAACGGTTTGGAGCTAATGAAGAGGCTTGGGGAATTTTAGGATTACTTCATGATATCGACTGGGATCCGGAAACGAGCGACCCCAAAAACCATGGTATCCATTCCGAAAAAATATTGAGAGAGGCGGGCATGACGGATACGGGTATTGCGGTGATTAAATCGCATGTGTTTGGACTTAAAGGGCATAACCATCCATTTGAAAACGAAGTGCGCACACGATTCATTGAGTTCGCATTGGCCGCCGGTGAAACAGTTACGGGTCTTATTCACTCCGCCGCTCTTGTCCGCCCCGATAAAAAGATTGCAAGCGCTGAAGTCTCTTCTATCAAAAAGAAATTCAAAGACAAAGCTTTTGCCGGCGGCGTGGATCGAAATGTTGTGAAAGAATGCGAGAAGTTAGGGCTAACAATGGATGAGTTTTTAGGATTGGCTTTGGATGCCATAAAAGGAGTTGCCAAAGAGGTAGGGATATAATATAAATTTCCCTTTACTTTTTAAGTTGCCCATCAGGACTTGCTTTTTTGTCGTAAATTTGTTATAATATTATGATTCATTTAAAAATAAAAGCTATGAAAACCAAACATTCTGTCATCGCTTTGCTTGCCGCGGTTGCTCTGGCCATTCCCTTGGCGTTCGCCGTGGGTGAGCCGGAAAATGTTGCGGGCTTGGCCGCAAACCCAATCAGTGAAAATTCCATTGGGCTAACGTGGAATTCCGCCAAAGATTCCAATGGGGGTTTGGTGAACCATTATCGTGTGTATTATGGCGCAACTTCAGTACAAAGCGCCGGCACGGGCGATTATGATCATCAGGTGGATACACCCAACAACAACACTTCTTACGTGGTCGGCAGTTTGACCGCCGGAACCATGTACTATTTTTCGGTGACTGCCATCGACAGCAACGCGGTGGAAAGTGAGGCTTACAGTTTGGAAGCCAGTGCGACGACTTTGGGCGTTGCGGCTCCCGCGGAACCAGCGGAAGACACAACAGCCCCTACGGTAACGCAAGTGAGCGCACCTTTTAAAGATCAGGTATTGATGGTGTTTTCTGAATCTGTGGTTTTGCCTGTGAGTAATCCTCAAGCCGCTTTTACCATTACCGAACAGGTCGTCACTTCCAATCTTTTGGCGGTGATGGGAGCCGTGTTAGATCCCGTGGATAATACCAAGGTGGTTTTGACCACAGCGAATCAGACAACGGGAATGAGTTATGTGGTTACGGCCGGTGTGGCCGTTGCGGATCAGGCGGGCAACCCCATTGTGAGTGGAAATACGGATTCCGGGTTGTTCACTTCTACCGTGACTGATTTGGCGCCAGCGCCCGCACCGGAAGAACCGGAAGTGACTGCTCAGGAAATGCCGGAGGTTGTGGCTCCCCTGGAATGCGGAAATGATACAACTTGTTTTTACAATCAATTAAAAACCTGCGCTCTTGTAAGAACGATTGGAGTGACTGAACAAACTCAAATCAAGCGAGAGGCGATGGGCGTTGAAAATGGCGACTGTGTTTTGAAGTATGAAGTGGCGAGCATGTTGGATTTAACCAATCCTAAGATATTGGAATGCCGTATTCCAGTGGCGAGCATGGAAGAGCGGGTGAACCGAGTGGTGAGCGCCCAAGGCAAATTATTCACGGATGAGAATGAAGCGAAAACGCTCTGCGTGGGAGGGTATTTAAATGACTTTGCCCGCGCGGAATTTGCTTCGATCCCCGTGGTGGATGTTACACCGCCGGAGAACATCACCAGCCTCATGCTTTCTTTCCGTGAAGAAATGAAAAAGTTTGTGGTCATGTTACGCTGGGTGGCCAGCATCAACAGCGCGAAAGACTTGGTGGACCAAATTTTGTACATGAGCGCTGATCGCGGGACAACTTACGGCACGGGGACGTCATTGGGCTCCACGAATGCTAACCACGATGTGCCAAACCTGGAAGGCGGTAAAGAATACACCTTTAAAATCACGACCAAAGATGCCACGGGAAATGAGAGCACCGGCGTGGTGAAGTCAATCCGCCTGCCACAAACCGGCGCTGCCGCAGGATTATTGCTGCTGGGTAGTTTGTTCGGCGCCCGCAGGTTATTGAGACGAAAGAAATAATTGACAAAGGCTTATTTTTGATATAGGATCACCGCCTTTAAACAGTTGCCACCTCCCGAAACATTTATGGGAAGGTATTTTTATGCTTTTGCCGGCCGTATCGAGCTTTTCTATTGCGACCTGCCCCCAGAACCATCTAGGATTCGACGTCGCTTAGACGGCTATTTGGAGAAAAGTGCCGTCTTTTAGCCGTCTTTTTTTATATCCTTTTTAACTTGCTCCCCCCAACCATTATGTTTCTCAGCAAAAAGCAATGGGGGCTGGTTCACTTGGCGCTTTGCGGGACGTTGGTGCTCGTGGCACTGCAGTTTTTAAAAATGACAGATGCGCGGCTGAAGCTCTCATTTTTGGATGTGGGACAGGGGGACGCGATTCTGATCCAGACCGAGGATCACAAAAATATTCTCATCGACGCGGGGGCTGGCAGCGCTGTGGTGGATCGTCTCGGAGAAAAACTTGGGTTTTTTGATAAATCCATCGACCTGTTTGTGATGACCCACCCTGACCAAGACCATTACGCCGGTATTTTGGATCTGTTTGGAAAATATGAGATTCGGCGAATTGTGATGACGGGGGTAGCATCTGAAGGCGCATTGTACCGGAGTTTTTTGGATCAAGTTAAAGCTCGCGCCATTCCGGTAACCTTTGCTCAAAATAACCAGGATCTTTGGCTGGGCGGCGATGCGTATTTGGACATTTTGTACCCACTTGAGGGCCACGATTTTGTCGCTAAAACAGTGAAGAATAAAAACGACACTTCCATTGTCACCCGCCTGGTGCATCAGGGGAAAGTTGTGGCCGTGATCACTGGTGATGCGGGGTTTCCGGAGGAAAGAGAGGTGTTGTTGGCTGGTCAGGAGGTTCAGGGGGAAATTTTGAAATTGGGACACCACGGCAGCCGCGCTTCCACGTCGGATGAATGGTTAAAAGCGGTGAACCCAAAAATTGCCGTGATTTCCGCGAGTTCCGACAACAAATTCGGTCACCCCCATCCAGAAACAGTGGAACGAGTGAAAAATCTGGAAGCCCGGAGCACGGCCAAAGAAGGAACAATTAGTATAACTTTCCCATAAGCGCAGCGACATTGGCTCACCCGTGCTATCTTTCGACAGCCCCTAAAAAAGAGGTTCGCAAAAAGCCCCCAAACTGCTTTCTATGCGCCAAAAGTTCGCCTAGAAACGTTGTATGCCATAATAAAAATCCTAACTTGACACAGCAAAATAATAAAACTAATATACACCTCCATTATCCTCTAAATTCCTAACCATGCCAGAAAAACTATCAAAAAAGAACATGGCCGAAGCTGTCGAACGACTAACGGAAGAAATTGGCAGAAGGGAATTAAAAAGAGTGCTCATGCCGGTTGTAGAGTGCACATTTGAAATACCAAGATCAGAATTCTCAGAAGGATGCCTCACTACAGACGGCCTAGAAATAAGCCATACTATGCAAGCGCTTATAGCATATGCCAGGAGGGAAATTGGAGCCACAGAAACAATCGGAAAAATAAGATTGCCTAGACAATTTCGGTTAAGCGCAAGTTAAGTCTTTTTTTCTTTCTAGACGAACCTTATTCGCATAGAAGACAAAAACGGTACTTTTTACGAACCTCTTTTTTAACCATCGCCAAAAAGGAGAGGCCGGGTTTTCGCGGGAATGACATTGAGAAGCGTGGGAATGACATGGAGAGTTGTGGTACAATAAACCCAAACTTAACAAAAACAAACCATGCAAGTCATTCTTTTGGCCGCTGGCCGCAGCACGCGGTTGGCCCCGATTTCCGACAAAAATACGCTTCAGTTTTCCGGCAAAACGCTCATTGAACACCAGGTGGGCGCCCTTAAAAGCGCCAAGTTACGGGATATTGTGGTGGTGGGGGGAGCGCATAATTTGAATCAGCTCAAGCGCGCGCTGAAACAATACAACAACGTCGTGGTGGTGGAGCAAAAGAAGCTGGAAGACGGGATGGCGGGCGGGGTGCTCGCCGGCGCCCCTCATGTAAAGCACGAACAGATTTTGGTGATGAGCACCAATGACATATTTGAACCTTGGCTGCTAGAAAAAACCATCCAGGCCGCCAAAAACGGTGTGCAGGGGGTGATTGTGGGCAGCAAAGTGGAGAGCTACTTCCCGGGCGGTTATTTGGAATCCGACAAAAAGGGCTATGTGACCCACATCACAGAAAAACCCGTGCCGGGCAAAGAGCCCAGCAAGTATGTAAATCTGGTGCTTCATATTTTCAATGATTTCCCCAAATTCCTCAGTCACCTCAAAAAAGCCAAGAGCAGGCGAGATGATGTGTACGAAGTGGCGCTCAATGACTACATCAAAAAAGGCAAAGCTAAACTGGAGCTCTTTAAATACCACGGTTATTGGCAGCCCATTAAATTCCCCTGGCATGTGTTACGGGTTATGGAGAGGTATCTTGCCGGACAGGTAAAGCGCATTGACCGCACCGCCCTCATCAGCAAAACCGCTGTAATCAACGGCAACGTGATCATCGGCCCCAAGGTGAAAATTTTCGACCACGCAGTGATCCAAGGACCGGCGTACATTGGCGAAGGAACGGTGATCGGTTCCAACGCGTTCATCCGCCAAAGCATGGTGGGAACGAATTGCGTGATTGGCTTTGGGACGGAAGTGACACGGAGTTATTTGAATAATGACATTTGGACCCATACCAATTACATCGGCGACAGCATGGTAGGCAGCAACGTGTCTTTTGGCGCCGGAACGGTAACAGGGAATCTCCGGTTTGACGAAGCCAACGTGCGGGTCATGGTAAAAAAAGAGAAAGTGGATACGGGCATGCCCAAATTCGGCGCGATCATCGGCCACGGCGCGCGCCTTGGGGTCAACTGCAGTATCAACCCGGGACGCAAAATCGGCTGCGGCGCTTTTGTGGGCGCCAACGTGCTGGTGGATGAAGACATTGAAGACAACAAGATGGTTTTACTTAAACAGCAGTTGAAAATTACAACCAACTTAGTCAAGGCGGACACCAAAGGCCGAAAAGCGGTTTGACACAATTGTGGAGGCGATCTAGAATAACCCCCTTACCATTAATTTTTTTACTATGCCAACAGAACCTGCTTCACGGGAAAGACGCCCAACATCACAAACACGAGAATTTTTAGATGTTTTAGAATCTCTACAGCCCATTTCCCCTCCAGGGAAGGATCTTGGCACCGTAAAAGAATTGGAAAAATCTCTTATCCAGGCTATGCGGGCTCGCCTGGGGCATGTTAGCTCAACTATTGTTGGCGAACGTTTGGTTTTGCTTGAAGCCGATATTAGGGCAGGAAGAGATTCCTTAGTCCGGTTATTCCTGAGTTCTAACGCAACTGGAGAACCGGAAGGCATGACGATTCACCTCGATGACCCCAATGTTGGCAAGATTGCCTTGGAATTGGCGGCTGATTGGGCAGAATTTTTGCATGTAACACACCTTACCCCTACGTACCTGCAGGGAACGCGTTCATTGCAGAACCTTTTGCATTCTAGCCGCCCAGAAACCACAACGGATGAGGTGGGAAGTTTCTTGAGCCGAAAGTGCGGAGAATATTTGCATCATGATTTAATGATTCTCGATCGAGAACAACAAAAGGCCTTTTTGATTGATTTTGGCCAAGTTTTAACAGAGCTTAAATGTAGAATCGCTGCTTTGGGTGAGGCTGGGGAAGGGGTAGCTACCGAAGAAGAGCTTGTCCAGGAATCTGCCAGAGTATTGATGTCCCAATGGCTAAGGGTCGCACGAGCGAGCTAAAATAATTTTATTTCTTATTCATTTTTTATATAGCTGCAACACCAGACGGTGCCCCAACTTTAGACCCAGCACCACAACCACGAAAACTCCAGGCAGCTCTAGTATCTTTAACGCCCGATGCACCAGATGGATTTAGTCTTGGCCATATGGAAAAAATCAAAAGAGCTCTGGTTTTGGCCATGCGCCATCGCATTGGTTTCGGCGATGCCCCGATGACCCCTGAACAATTTCATTTATTCAAGCTGGGGGTGGAAGATACAAGAAACCAATTAAATGAAGCGTTGAGAGTAGCTCGTGATTTATACCCCTCCGATTGGCGAGCTAGGATGACAGCCTCCCCTGAAGATTCGCAAGTGGGTGAAGCTGCTTTAAATTTAGCCGCTGATACTGCTACCATGCTTGGCGGCCTCCATCATCCCGAATATTCTTTCGCCCCTCATGGCACCTCTACGCTTCACTCGGTACAGAGATTTTTGAGTACACAGCAATTTGCGGATAAACCCGGCATATCCCGAGCTGTCCAAGAAGATTTAGCTGGAATATGTTTAAAAATTGCAGTAGCTCCTGTTGTTTTGTTTGCTCCTGAACAGCAGCGCGCGTTTGAAATTGATTTTAACCGGGCCACTTTGCAGTTACAGACCTGGTGGAACAAACACACCGACATGGATCTTCCAGGTGACATGGGCGATCATTATCCTAAGGTTATAAAGATTGCTAAAAAATTAATGCTCCCCTGGATGACTCTTGCGGCGGAGAAGTAGGAAAAGGGTAGACGAAAGGCTTGACAAAATACTAAATAGTATTTAAAATAGTAACCTATCTTTTAACGTTACTATTATGTCTATCGATAAAGCTGATGCCCCAGGTGCCGGAGCCCCAGATGCTGCTGCACCCTACCAAGAAGGAGATTTTACGCTCGTGCGCCTGTTGCGGGATGCCACCAACTCTCCTGGCTTAGAGCCTGGCGTTGCCCATGCGAGGACTCTTTTGTCATTAGC
>JAZDOH010000037.1:0-3698 GCA_043798815.1 Candidatus Peregrinibacteria bacterium
GCTTGCCACCGGTGTCGCCGAAGTTGTCGGGACTTTTTTAATGGCCTTGTAAGCCCCAGGAATAATAAAACCTACCACCCACACCACCACAGCGGCGTTCGCGGCAAAACGTAAGAAAGATTTAAAATGAGCGGTCATGGAATAAAAAATTAGGAATTAAAAATAAGTTTTTTTAAAAGGTTGTTGACTGATTCCGGAGCGGCGGTTCCGTGAGTGGCGGCCATCACTTGTCCGATCAACGCTCCTAGCGCCCGTTCTTTTCCCGCTTTAAAATCCGCGGCGGTTTGGGGGTTTTTGGCGATCACCTCACGACAGATTTTTTCGAGTTCAGCGGTGTTGCACATCATTTCGAACCCTTTTTCAGCAACCAGCGTTTCTGGATTGAGGTTCTTTTCGTAAAGTTCCGGGAAAATTCCTTTAGCGATTTTTCCCGTGATGCGGCTCTGGCAAATCAAAGCGACGAGTTTGCCCAAATGCTCCGGGCTTAAAGGGCAATCCGAAATGGCAATCCCATTTTCATTCAGCTTGGCCATGAGCTCGGAAAGAATCCAGTTGGCGGTTTTTTGGGCGTCACCGGAAATTTTGAATGCCCGTTCAAAATACAAAGCCAAATCCGCAGATGCAGCGAGCTGTTGAGCCATTGCCACAGGCAATTTTAATTCTTGTTGATACCGCTCCGCTTTGGCCTCGGGCAACTCCGGAATTTGTTTTTTTAGCTCTGCAATCATTTCGCGCGTTACCACGAGCGGTGGGATGTCGGGCTCGGGGAAATAACGATAATCCGCCGACCCTTCTTTACTGCGCTGGGAAGCGGTCACTTCTTTTTCGTCGTCCCAGCCGCGCGTTTCCTGAATAATGGTTTTGCCGCCGGAAAGCAATTCCGTTTGCCGCTGGATTTCGTATGCCAAAGCTTTTTCTAAACTGCGAAAAGAATTGAGATTTTTGACTTCGACTTTGACTCCAAATTTTTTCACACCCTTTGGCCGGAGGGAAATGTTGATATCGAAACGCATTTGCCCTTTTTCCATATCCGCGTCGGAAGCTTCCACGTATCGGAGAATTTTTTGAATTTGCCGGGTGTAAGCGCTGGCCTCTTCCACGCTAAAAAGCTCCGGCTCGCTCACGATTTCCATGAGCGGCGAACCGGAACGATTGTAATCGACCAGAGTGCCCTTCTCGGTGTGCGTGAGTTTTCCCGCATCATCTTCTAGGTGCAAACGGGTGATGCCGATGGGTTTTAAAATTCCATCCGCTAGCCGGATCGTGATTTTACCTTTTTCTGAAACGGGTTTGTCGTACTGGGAAATCTGATACCCCTTTGGAAGATCGGGATAAAAGTAACTCTTACGATCGAATTTTGAAAATTCCGGGATGGCACAACCAAGCGCCACGGCCGCCTTAATCCCCTGCTGAATCGCCTCGCCATTGGGCAACGGGAGCATGCCCGGAAACCCCATGCAAATCGGACAAACATGTGAATTCGGAGCCGCGTTAAAAAAGTCGTTGCTGCAACGGCAAAATAATTTAGTTTTGCTTTTGATTCTGGCGTGGACTTCGAGGCCGATTACCGGCTCATATTCCATCATGTTTATTTTTGCTGATCTTTAAAAGGAATTTTACCTTATTATATGTAAGACATACCAGAAAATTGGCTTGCGCAACCAATTGTTTGATATTTTAGCTATGTTTTAACCGTTCAACGAGAGCTGATTCAGCGCTTTATAAAATTCCGGAAGTGTTCCTTTGTTTTCGATGACAAAATCGGGTTTTGGCGGTTCGGATTGATTTCTGATTCTCGCTTGATATGTTTCATGTGTCAGGCCATCGCGTTTTTGCGTTCGGGCGAAAGCGAGCTCCGGATTGGCGCGAATCAAAAGAATTTTGTCGCACAATTCAGGCAAGTCCAGCTCCTTCCACAACGCCGCCACGATGACAACTGAAGTGCCACGCCGGAACTGGCGGTGGAGTTGATCTTTCAGATACAGTCCAATGGCGGGATGAACAATGGCGTTGAGTTTTTTTAGCTGAGTTTGGACAACTTTTGGATTGCTTTCATCAAACACGATTTGACTGAGTTTTTGACGATTGATGAGGTCATTTTGCCCCACAATATTTTCTCCAAAAGCCTCAACAATCGCTTTCCACACGTGAGTGTATGGCCGGTATAAGTAATGGGCGATTTTATCCACATCCAACACCTTCCATTGTTTTTGGGCAAAAAATTCCGCTGCCGTGTGTTTGCCTGAGCCGCTGATGCCCGTGATTCCCAGAACCATTTAGAAAATTTTAAGATCTTGAAACGCCTGTTTGAAGGCGAGCATGGCTTTTTTGTACGCGCCTTCATCCACTTTGTAATGAAGCTGATGAGCGATGTTGTTTCGCACCTTGTGAGCCGCCCAAACATCGTTGAGCGATGAAAAGAGGCGTGGGGCTTTTTTGAGCTTGGCTCCCAGATTTCCGCGATAACCGATTTCACCAAGCGCCAAATCCAAAAGCTTGTCCGCTTCCATGATGGCGTAACGATGATCCGGATTGCGTATGATTTCTTTCCAATGACGACGGATTTCTTCAATCCGTTTGGGGCTGATTTTTTTTCGCCAGCGGCGATAAATCACATAACCTACGATCAGCGCGTCCACCAGAACAAAGAGCAGGAGGATCGTGAGCAGAATTTTCATGGAACGATTTTATTTTTGTTTTAGTTTTTCACCCGGAGGTGATGAGACGCCAGGTCTGACAGGAGAGATTTGAGGCCTACCACGTCTTTTTTGTTTTTGTCGTTCAAATACTTTTCCTGAAACTCCATCAATTTCATCTCTGCCTTAGCTGGCTTCGCCGCCATGGGAAGAACAAAATTATTTCCGCTTCTCATCCGCACGGTAAAAGTGCCGTACCGCAATACCGTGGACCAAAATCCTTTTATCTCATACGCCGCTCCTTCCAGGTCTTCGTAAGCCACCCGACTCGCCAAATTTGAGAAAAATCCTGTCCAGCGAACATGGATCACCCCCATTGAGGTGATGAGAACGGAGTTCGCGTGCCACTCAAAAAGCTCGAGCATGAAAAGCTTGTACGCCAGAACAGACCAAACAATGGCGATAATCAAAAAGGCCCGGGTATTGAACCCAATGGAATACAAACTCCAGGGAATCAAAAACCCAAAAAACCCCACCCCCAGGGCGGGTTTGATCAACAAGACGCTATGCCGATGGACCGCGTACAATATCTCTTCACCTTTTTCAAGGTGCTTGGCGAAAAATAATTTTTCAAACAGCATGTTTTCTTTTTGTTTTTGCTGCATTCATTATTTCAAAAAAAGACTGGAATGTAAATAGGGTTTGGATTATAATCCGGCGCACGAACCAAACTTTTTTTACATGAGAAGCCCAAAAAAAGAAAAGAATCCCCTTCAATCCTTTTCGGCCCCACGGCGGCTGTTTCATGAAGCGGCGCTTTTTTTGCTCGACATTCTGTACAACGCGATAATCATCATTCTGCTTGTGGTGCTCATCCGCAGCTTTTTGATTTCTCCGTTCCGGGTCATCGGTTCTTCTATGGCCGACACTTTGGCTAGCAACGAATTCATTTTGATCGACCGCCTGAGTTACCGGCTGGGAGTGCCCCAGCGCGGAGATGCCATCGTGTTTCGTCCGCCCATCACCAATAAATATGGACCTAAATTTGAAGAAACGATCACT
>JAZDOH010000048.1:0-4769 GCA_043798815.1 Candidatus Peregrinibacteria bacterium
TTTCATCGGCGCGACAGACGGAATACCGATCATATCAAGCGCGTTCACCACCCCGTCCGCGATGGGATTTTCGGGGCCGACGATGGCAAAATCAGGCTTGTTTTCCCTGGCGAAATTCCTAATCGCTTCCATGTCACCCAAATTGCCGACATGATAGATCGAAGCGAGCTTCCGGATGCCCGGATTCGCTTTGTTCGCGTAAACGATCAGCTCCTTGCACTTAGGCGAGGCCTTCAGTTTTTCGGCGATGATATGTTCACGGGCGCCATTGCCGATTAATAGGATTTTCATGAAAAAATGGATTAAGACATGGATAAAATACTATAAAACCTGAAAACAGGACAATGCAAAGCCGGTCGGGGGGGGGCTTCGGTTTGGGGCGATGAGTAAAGTTTATGTAAAGCTTACTCATCAAGCACAAACCCGCACCCACGCCCCCCCGATCCGTTTGGCGCATCATGGTTATTTGAGGGATTTTGTTCCTCCTTGCCGAAGCCGATCCCGTTCCCAGAAATCAGGAGTTTCAAAAATCGTTTTATATCCTAATGCGCGAAATTCCCCATCCAGCCTTTTTACTTCCTGAGGATCCATGGCTTCAACATGCCCATCAATATTATTAGGTTTATAGGGGTGTAGCCGGATTACAAAGAAATCGGGAGGAAGTTTTTTAACTATCTCTTTGGGGATGATGCGGGAGTCGTTTAAAAGAGTAAAGGTCAGTGTCGTTTTTCTATGATTAGAATGCCTTTTCAGGATATTCTCGCCGATTTCGCGAATCCTTTCAAAAGGAAATAAAGGCACTCTGCTGTTTTTTTGCCTGGTTTCGGGATTAGTTGAGGAAAGGGAAATCTGGAATTTGACCTGAGGTCGATACGTTTCTATTAAATTCAGTATTTCCACCAAGTTTTTTTCCACGACAGGATAGCCAGGTAACGGTAAGGTAGTGGAAATTTTAACGCTGGCGGGAATGCGAGTCGTAACTGCCTCAAAGATTTCACGGCATCGGGGATTAAGGAGCAGCTCACCCCCATCGGAAAAATCAATTTGGTGTGGCAGGGGAAGGAAAATACCGTTTTTTTCGGCTTCTTTCAGCAGGATACGAATCTGTTGGACCACTTGAGAGGGGGTCAGATTACCCCGAAACTCGCCGCAACCGCAAAACTTACAACGGACTACGCATCCCACCTGGGGACATAATTCAAACACCGTACCCCCGCCATTGTTATCTTTGGGACACAAGGTGGAGGTGATAGGTTGTCGCGAGGGATCGTGATTGATTTGTGGCGCCCGAAGAAAAGCGACCAGTTGACGATCTCCACGCTCGTTGCATTGAAAAATTTTTGTTGAGACAACCTCCAATTCTTCATTGGTAAGGGTGAGGTCAGGAGGTTCTTCGGAATCTCCGTATGATTCATCGGTACTCATGATATTAAAAAGTTAATGGATAAAAAAACCGCTTTTTGGGGAAGCGGTCTTGTTTGGTGATGATGAAATCAGGTTAAGACGGGCCTTCCCCCTTTTACGGCGGCTGGTTTTTCTTGTTGCCCTTTTTGATTGAAACGGAAAACATCGCTAAGACATTAAAAAAACGCCTTCTTCGTGGAGGCGATTTTGCATGGGTAGGATAAGGATAAGTCTCATTTATGCGGCAAAATTCACCTCCTGGAGGAGGAATTTTTTGCTGCCCTTGCGGTTGAAATAAGAGATCGTCATAAAATTACACCTTTCACCTTATATCCGATTGTCGGAATTGTCAAATTACTCAAATTTTTTCTTCCTCTTATAATTGGTGTGCAAAATCGCCGCCTGCTGTTTTTTCGGCAGTGTCGGAATATAATTGAGCATAAAGTCCCGGACGACCGGGTTCTCGTGCGCTTTCCTCAGCTTCATTTTGCTGTCAATTTTATAAAGCCCTTCAATCCGTTTCGCGATGATAGCCTCCGTCGAAGGAATGGGCTGGCCGCCGCCGCCGATGCAGCCGCCCGGACAGGCCATCACCTCGATGTAATCGTAGGCTTTGGGGTTTTTCTTCAGTTCCGCGATCACTTTTTGCGCGTTCCTCGCCAGGTACACCACGGCCACCTTTAAATTCCTTTTGCCGATCTTGATCGTCGCCTTCTTGATGCCCTGCATGCCGCGTACTTTCTTAAATTCCACCTTTTTCAGTTCTTTGCCGGTCAGGAAATAGTAGGCGCTCCTCAGGGCTGATTCCATCACGCCGCCTGTTGCGCCGTAAATGGCGCCCGCGCCGGAATAAGTTCCCTCGTAATCCAATTTGCCCGGCTTGAGCTTAGGCAGGTCGATATGGTGTTTCCTGAGGAGCGACCCGAGCTCGCGGGTGGTGAGCACAAAGTCCACAGGCTTCATGCCGTTGATTTTCAGCTTCTCAAAAGTCGATTCATATTTTTTGGAAGTGCAAGGCATAAGCGAAACCACCACGATTTTTTTCGGGTCCACCCCTGCCCTTTTGGCCCACCATGTTTTGTACGCCCCGCCGGAGTGGATCTGGGGGGAACGCGCCATTGTCAGGTGCTTCAAGATTTCCGGATGGTAGAATTCCGCGAACTTCACCCAGCCGGGGCAGCAGGAGGTAAACATGGGCAGCACCCCCTTATGCCTGATGCGGTGCGCGAGCTCCTCCGCCTCCACCCAAGTGGTGATATCCGCGCCCATGTTCACGTCGAATACCTTGTCGAACCCGAGTTTCTTCAGGGCGGTGACCATTTGGCCTTCCAGGTTCGTGCCGGGCTTCAGCCCGAATTCCTCGCCAATGCTGGCACGGGTGCTGGGCGACATCTGGGCGATCAGGATTTTGGATTTGTCCGCGATGGCCGCTTCAACCTCCTCCAGATGGCTTTGCTCCCGCACGGCGGTAACCGGGCAATGGACGGTGCATTGGCCGCAATAAATGCAGTCGACTTTGGGGTTTTTGTTGTAGGTGAGGTGGCTTTGGGCTCCCTTATCCGTCAGCTCCAAAAATCCGATCCCGATCTTCTGGCACATCTCCACGCACTTATTGCACGAGATGCAGGCTTGCGGGCTGAATTCGGCGGCTGTCCCCATCTTGTGGGCAGGTTCCCTGATGGCGGCGCGATGGTATTTAATGCCGCTCACCCTGTATTTTTTCATCAGGTCGGCCGTTTTGCAGGCAAGCCCGCGGCTGCATTTGGCACAAAGTTTCTTGTGGTCGGCTAGTAGCAGCTCCAGATTCTCGCGCCGCAGTTTTTGGACAAGAGGGGAGTTGGTGTAAACCATCAGCCCGGGTTTTGGCATAAGGTCGCAGCTCGTCACCACTTTGCCCTTGGGCTGGATTTCCACCAGGCATGTGCGGCAGTTGGCGTCGATCGGCAGGTCTTCGTGGCAGCAAAAATGGGGGATTTCAATCTTATGCCGCAAGGCCGCCCGAAAGACGCTTTCACCTTCATTGGCCGCCACTTTGCGGTTATCGATAAAAAACGCGATTTTTTTCATTTCGTCTTAAGGTTGAGTATATTTTGCATGTAGCTTTTAACGGGCAAGCCAATAGAACGCCCAAGGCCGCAAAACGAGATTTTTTCCATCGCTTCCACGATCCCCAGGACGGCACCCCACGGGACGCGGTCGTGTTTTTTAACGAGTTCATAAAGGTGGAACGTGCCTTCCCTGCAGGGCGTGCATTTGCCGCAGCTTTCATCGCGGTAAAACCTGAACCATTTCAAGAGCAGGTCGCGGGGTTTTAGCGACGCGGGGAAAACCTCAATGGAACCCGCGCCCGTCATTTTGTTCGTTTTAAGCTGGGTTTTATTGAGAACAACGCCGCTCGCGCTGCCGCCGACCTGTACGAAATAATCGGAATCAGGGACGTTATCGGTCATTTTGAGCGCCTGCATAAGGCTGATGCCTATGGGCAGGTGGAATACGCCCGCGTGTTTTACGTGCCCGGAAAAAGAATAGAACCGTTTCTTTTCGAAAGTTCCCGCTGCCACGTCAGCCACATCATAAAACGTTTCCACATTATTAATCAGCGTCGGTTGTCCGAATAAGCCCCTTTCGCCCGGGTAGGGCGGTTTCAGGCGCGGCTGCACGCGTTTGCCTTCCATGCCCTCCAAAAGCGCGGTTTCCTCGCCGCCGATGTAGCTGGGGTGTTCCTGATAAATATGGAAACAGTAACCCTTTTTTTTCCATTTAAGGATAAGCGCGTCCAATTTCTTTTTCAGCTTCTTGTAGTAGTTCGCGTTCAGGTTGAACCAGGCCTCCTTCGTGCCGAGGTAGTCCATGGCGAGCGCCATCCCACGAAAAACCTTTTCAGGGAATTTGTCCAAAATATGGAAATCCTTGAAAGTTCCCAGCTCCCCCTCGCTGGCGTTACAAATCACATATTTCGGTTTCCCTTTGGCTTTTTTCACCATTTCCCATTTTGCGGCCGTCGGGAACTCCGCGCCGCCGCGGCCGACAATGCCCGCTCTTTTGATACTTTCGATTAATTTCATAACATTTATATTAGCGATAAGCTGTAAGTGCGTAAGTGCTTAAGTTGCACGATGTACTGCCCATTTTTCATCTAAACAAACAGATTTTTAGAACATTTTTAACAATTTTTACCCCAATTAGTCCACTCTTGGTTGCAATAAATTCAAATAAAATTTTAAGGTATAAACCAGATTTTCGTTTTGTTCAGTTGCAGGCTTGCTTGTTTCACTATTGAATAACCAGTTTAGATAGCCCATGTCATTTTGCGCGATTTCTTCAAATGTTTTTCCCCTGTATTTTCCAAAGGCGAATGTTTTTTG
>JAZDOH010000077.1:0-15511 GCA_043798815.1 Candidatus Peregrinibacteria bacterium
CGCCGCCCGACGACCCCGCGGGGGGTGGGGTTCCGGGAAATGAATGAACACAAAATAGATACGCCAATTTAAAACTCAAAAAAGTCAACTTATCTTTTTGGCTTTCTAAGGCCATTTTTTTAGTGGTATAAAAAAATTATACAATTTATCTTGCCAAAAGAATCAGGCTTGTATAAATTATGTGTACGCTCTAGCTCAATACCAAAAGCAAACAGTAAAAATTCCCCCGAATCCTTGTCGGGGCTGAGTTTTTAATTGCAATCATCCATGCTCAAAGCTCTATTCAGCTCTAATACCCGGGTCAAACTACTCCACACGTTTTTACTCAATCCTGATGAAGAATACTTCATCCGCGAGCTCACGCGAAAACTGGATGAACAGATCAACTCCATTCGCCGGGAACTCGATAATCTCAAAAAGATCGGTTTGCTCAGAAGCAAAATGCGCAATCGCAAAAAGTACTACCTGCTCAATCACGACTTTCCCATTTTCCAGGAGTTGCGCAGTATTTTCTTAAAAGGCAGCAACACGGACGATGAATTGGTGAATAAGCTCCTTCAGCTGAGCGATATCGAGCTTTTGGTCTTGCATGGGGCTTTCATAGGAAAAGACGCGGCGGTGGATCTGCTTGTGGTGGGAAATGTGGACAAAACAGAGCTGCAAAACATTCTTTCCACGGCCACCAAGCCAAAATCCGATCTCAAATTCGCCCTCATGACCCGCAAGGAATTTTTGTACCGCCTGGAATGCAAAGATAAATTCGTCCACCAGATTCTCGGCGACCCTTCGAGCCTCATTCCTTTGAACAAACTCAAAAAAGAGCTGGAAAGAGTGCGTCTTTAAAAATCCCTTGCAATCTTAGTGAAAGACTTTTAAAGTGTACTGGCTTTAAAATTTGTCCCGCCAAAAGTGGGATCCCGCCAAGGCGGTTGATAATTTAAAATTTAAAATTCCGAAGGTATGCATCCTCTCATCGCAGAAGCACAAAAAGATCAGCTTAAAAACGTCCCGACGCTCCGTCCGGGATACACGGTGCGCATTCACCAAAAGATCAAAGAAGGCGAAAAAGAACGCGTCCAGATTTTTGAAGGACTGGTGATCGCCATCGGTCATGGCCAGGGGGTCGAAAAAACCATCACGGTGCGCAAGGTGGTGGAAGGAATCGGGGTGGAAAAGGTTTTCCCATTGCATTCAAGCACCCTTGTTAAAATCGAGGTCAAAAAAGAAGCTCGCGTGCGCCGCGGAAAACTGTACTACATGCGCAAGTTGTTCGGTAAATCAGCCCGCTTGCAGGAACGCCATTTAACGGATGACGAGCGTGCCGCCGAGGAAGCCAAACGGGAAGCGCTAATCGAAGAAGCGGTGCAAGCGGAAAACAAGCGCAAAGCGGAAGAGGCCGCCAATGCTTCCGAAGGCACTGAAACGACTGCCTCCGCATAATGGTATAATACGGCCATGCGCGTCGGGATCATCGGCAATTATGGGGCCACGAACGTCGGAGATGATGCCATTCTCTCAGCGGTTTTAAAGGCACACCCCGATCACGAATGCACGGTTTTTTCAGCGAATCCGGAGCTCACGGAGCGGCAGTTCAACGTTCCGTCCGTCCCCCTATTCCCCTTGGGCTTTCGTTCATTTTTTAAACATGGCTTTTTTCGATCCATCAGGGCTTTGCGCGGACAAGACGTCATCATTTTTGGAGGGGGAGGATTATTTCAGGACGATCGCCTGTATGCCTGTTTTTTGTGGGCCTGGCAGTTGGCTTGGGTGTATTGGCTTAAAAAACCGCTTTTTGTTTACGCGTTGGGGGTTGGGCCACTCCGGACTCGCCTCGGCCGTTGGCTCACTCGTCGGGCTTTGGGCCAGGCGGATGTGATCACGGTACGGGATGAATCGTCACGACAGCTCCTGATCAGCCTTGGCCTGACGGAAGGGGAAATCCACGTGACGGCAGACCCTGCCCTTCTCCTAAAACCCCATTCGCTCCACGTCGAACGGACCAAGGGGTTGGTTTTGGTTTCACTTCGCCCCTGGCTCACGCACAACGCCAAAACACTCGAGGTGTTTACTGAATTTTTGCTCAAGCTCAAAAACGAAAGACACACCCGCTTCATTTTTGTCTGCATGCAATCCATCCGCGAGCACGATCGCGCCCTGCTGGAGCCGCTCGCCAGACGCGTTGGCGGCGAGTTGTGGGCGCCGACAAACTTCGCGGAACTCCTCGCCAAACTGCAGCAGGCGGAATTCGCCATCGGCATGCGCTTCCACTTTCTCATTGCGGCTCTGCTGGCCGACACGCCCGTGTTGCCCATCGCCTACAGCCCCAAAGTCCATGCTCTTTTTGCCGGAACGTCCCTCGAATCCTATTTGCTTTCCGTGGAAGAACTCAGCACCGAAAGCTTGTGGGATTTATGGAAACGCCTGTCCGTGGATTACAACAATGTGAAGGTTTATGAGCGCAAACGAGCGGAGGCATTGAAAGAAATGGCTGAGCAAAATATCACCTTGTTTCATCGATTCATTCAAGATCTCTTGACCGAAGTTCATTAGAATGCTAAATTGACGCGGCATGTTTGCTATTGTAGAAATCGCCGGCAGCCAGCATAAGGTAAAAAAGGGGGATATCCTCAGTGTTGAAAAACAACTGGGAAAAGAAGGCGAAAAGCTGGCCACAGACAAAGTCCTCCTTAAATTTGACGGTAAAACCGCAGAAGTCGGTACGCCGTATTTAAAGGGAGCCAAGGTGGAATACACCATTCAGACTCACGGCCGTGGCGAAAAGATTCGCGTGTTCAAGAAGAAATCCAAAAAACGCTTCCAAAAAACGCAAGGTCATCGCCAATCCTACAGCCGCATCGAAATCACAGCGGTTCATTGATTTTTAAGTCGCTTGAGCGTTTGTTCCAGCTCTTTGGGCAAAGGCGCTTTTAAGGTGAGCTTTCGTCCTGTTTTGGGGTGTTTTAATTCCAGATAAGCCGCATGCAGGAATTGTCGTTTTAAGCCAAAGGTTTCCAGTTTTTCATTCACCTTTTCGTCCCCATACTCCTTGTCTCCGCACACGGGGTGGCCGATGGAGGCAAAGTGGACGCGAATCTGATGAGTGCGGCCGGTGACGATCTGAACTTCGGTCAGGCTGTAGCTACCTACAAACTCCAGGACTTTGTAATGAGTGAGGGCGTATTTGGCGGTTTTGCTCGCGGATATCCGTATTTTCTCGCCCCCCTTCATCAAAGGAGCTTCAATACTGCCTTCGGCGGGAGTCAGATGCCCCTTGAGCAAGGCGATGTATTTTTTTACCACCGTCCGCGCCTCCCATTGCCTGGCAAGGGCGTGATGAGTTTTGTCGTTTTTGGCGACCACAATGAGCCCTGAGGTATCTTTGTCCAGCCGGTGGACGATGCCCGGCCTCTTTTCTCCGCCAATGCCGCTCAGGTCTTTGCAATGGTGCATGAGCGCGTTCACCAACGTTCCCGCCACATGCGCGCCATGGTCTGTGGGGTGCGTAACCATGCCGGCGGGCTTGTTGACCACAATCAAATCCTTGTCTTCACGCACGACATTGAGCTTGATGTTCTCGGGCTGAATGCCGATTTCTTTCAGCGAAGGAATGATCACGATGATTTCATCCCCTTCGCCAACGCGATGGGCGACTTTGGTGGTTTTTTTATGATTCACAAAAACCGATCCGCACTTGATGAGTTTTTGAATGAAACTCCGGGTAAGGTCGGGTTTGACTTGCTGAAGGTATTGGTCGAGCCGCAGCCCTTTCTCCTCTGATTTGACGTTATAATGACGCACGGCAAATACGATATATTAAAAAAATATTTAAAGCAGTTGACATTCTATGCGCTACATGCTACCTTAACAACCTCTAATAATAATTTTTATGTCCTCCACAATAGAAGACGCTCTCGTTGTTTTAGATTAGAGCAAACAGGTGATGATGCAAAACTGGTTACTCATTATGCACGGTTGGTCGCTTTGACGGAAAGAGCACGCCCCAGAGTTACTGATACTCTTGATGGCGCTGCCCCAGCCGATACTACCCCGGCTCCTGCTCCGTCTGTGCAAGCCCCGACCCTCGCTTTGCTTACCGAAGATGTCCGCCGTTATGGCGAAGCCAGCGAGATTTTCGGCGTGCAGGGATTTTTTGGTCCGGCGGCAAATAAGAAGACATACGGAATTGAAACGCCTTCAGCAATTGTTCCTCCTATTACTTTCCCTCCAGCATTCCTTGAAAGATGCAAAGCCGCAGGCGGCCAGCTTCGTCTGCATGTGGATCAATGCCCTGACGGCAGCCCTTTGACCATGCCTGCCATGCACCGCCTTACCGCGCAGCGGTGGGGCAGGGAAGACAACAAGGGCAAACTTTTATGCGACACAGCTGGCTGGAAGGCCTCCGAACCGTTTTACACCAAAAGAGTCCCGCGTCCAGGCTGGCGTGTCGTGTTTCCTGATATTGTCGCAGGTACAACTGATTTAGATGATATTACCCAGACAGGACTCCTCATTGCTGAGGTTACACGGCTATTCCAAGGTACACCCATGCCTAAAGTTCTCGAAGACGCCATTGCAGATTTTGAAGCCAGAAAAGCGGAAATCAGAGATAAAATGGAAAGCGATCAATGGCCACAAGCTTCTGAAGCCATTGAAGGTTTTGCCTTCAGCGGGCTTGCCCGCCCCATTCCACAGGAATTAACGGATATCATGGCTGTTAACTTGGAATGTGCCGGCACAAGACCTTTTGAAAATATTTATACTCGCACCCCTGTCCGCTCCTCGGACGGCTACCTGGTGAACGCCGGCTACTTCGATTTGGATGGCGCGTACGTCCACGACGATCACCCGGGCGATGCCGATCCGAATATCGGTGCTTCGCTCTCTCTGCAGTCTTGGTAATTTGATCTTTGTGATTTGAAAATTTGACGTCCCCTGTTTTTTTAGAGCGGGTTTTTTTATCCATGTAAAATATGTTGCCTTCTGTTAATATGCATGGTAGAATAGAACCATGATTGATAGATCCATTCAATTGCCGGTAGAAAAAAGTTTTTTTCTTTTTGGACCGCGCCAGACAGGCAAAAGCACTCTTTTAAGGGGGCGATTTAACCAGAATTATTCTTATTGGTATGATTTGTTAAAGACAGAAATGTTTACGCAGTTCATTGCCTATCCCCATCTTTTTCGGGAGCAGGTCATGGGGCGGGATAAAAAGATAACTCATATTGTCGTTGATGAAGTGCAACGAATTCCGGAGCTTTTAAATGAAATTCACTGGATGATGGAACAGCCTGATAGTCCGGTTTTTGTTCTTACCGGGAGCAGCGCCAGGAAATTAAAACGTTCAAAAGCCAATTTGCTGGCAGGGCGCGCTCTCACTTTCAATCTTTACCCTCTGACATTTTCTGAACTAGGGAACAAATTCGTGCTAACCAAAGCGCTCCGATTTGGTTCGCTCCCAGGCGTTTATTTCGAGCCGTCAGCGGAAGCGGCCGCGGATCGTTTGCGCGCTTATGTGGAAACATATTTAAAGGAAGAAATACAATTAGAAGCGCAGGTCAGGAACCTGAGCCCTTTCATCCGTTTTCTTTCCATCGCCGCTTTTGAGAACGGCAATCAGATCAATTATTCCGGCATCGCCCAGTCGATGGGGATCACTTACCAAACAGTCAAAAGTTATTTTGAAATTCTGGAAGACACGCTGATCGGCCGGTTTTTGTATCCTTATTCTAAATCGATTCGCAAACGACTTTCAAAACATCCAAAGTTTTATTTTTTTGATACGGGCGTCACGCGCGCCTTGACCCAAAAACTCACCGTTCCGCTGTCGCCGCATACGCCGGATTTTGGAAACGCTTTTGAGCAATTTGTTATTCTGGAAATCATGCGGATGGCCCATTACCAAAAAAAAGACTGGAGTTTTTCTTATTACAGAACCGCCAATGGGGCGGAAGTGGATTTGATCATTGAACAGCCTTCGGGGAAAACCGTTGCCGTGGAAATAAAAGCGGCGAACATGATTACCCCGGCACACCTTAAAGGACTTAAATCGTTTCATGAGGTTTGCCCGTCCGCCGAACTTTTTTGCGTGAGTCTGGAACCTTATCAGCGCAAAAACAACGGTATTACGATTATTCCATGGCAAAGAGCGGTCAGCCTGGAGTTTTGAAATTTAAAAAACATTTAAAAAACATTTGACATTTTTTATCGAATCATAGAAACTACCCCTTGTCGCAGACAGCAGGCAACCCCCCGCCAAAGGCGGGCAGGCAATAAGTCCCGCCGAGACACAATAGCAATCAGCGGTAAGCGGTAAGAGATAAGTACTTACCGCTTAATCCTTACCGCTTACCGCTAGAGTCTCCTTGTCACGCGACTAGGAGTTATTTTTAATTTCAATCCCATGCCAGTCACCAAAGAAAAAAAGTCCACGATTTTATCGGGACTCATCGATCAATTTTCACGCAGCAAAACCGTCGTTTTCTCGGGTTATCGCGGATTGGGCATGAAAGGCATGTCCGATCTCCGCAAGCGCTTAAGATCCACCAAATCCGACATGAAAATCGCCAAGAAAACGCTGATGAAGCTGGCGGCCAAAGAAAATAAATTGGGCGATATCCCGGACAGTATTTTAGAAGGGCCCGTCGCGGTCATTTTTTCATACGAAGATGAACTTTCAGGCTTGCAGGCGCTGTTTAAATTCTCCAAAGAAAACGAAAACGTCAAACTTCTTGGCGGCATCATCGATGGAAAATTGGTGGATGCCGAAACGGTGAAAAAATACGCCAAACTGCCGACTCGGCAAGAATTGCTGGCCAAATTTTTGGGTTCGGCCCAGTCACCCGTCACCGGTTTTGTGGGAATTCTCCACAACCTCGTCGCCGGATTTGTGCGGGCGCTCGATGCTTATAAAGACAAGCGTTCCGGGGAGACCCCGAACGCTTAAACTTATTTATTAATCTTTAATTTTTATTACTTATGTCTGATACCCTTTCAAAAGAAGCTCAAGCAATCCTCGATGCCGTGAGCAAACTCTCAGTCCTGGAATTGGCGGATCTCGTCAAAGCCATGGAGGAAAAATTTGGCGTTTCTGCAGCCGCCCCTGTGGCTGTGGCTGCCGTCGCCGCCGGCGCCGCTCCCGCTGAAGAAAAAGATTCCTTCAACGTGGAACTCACGGAAGGAGGCGCTCAAAAGATCAACACCATCAAGGTGGTGCGTGAAATCACGGGTCTTGGCCTCAAAGAAGCCAAAGATCTCGTTGATGGCGCCCCCAAGATGGTAAAAGAAGGCGTCAAGAAAGCCGAAGCGGAAGAAATGAAGAAGAAATTGGAAGCTGCAGGAGCGAAAGTGACTTTAAAATAATACATGTCTTTCCGTACTCGACCCATCCGAAAACGGCCACCCGTTCATCCTTTGCGAACGCTGCAACATGTGTTCGATCAAATGAAAGAAACGACGAATCGCTTTCACCCGCGATCCAGGAATATCGTGTGGGGAGGAATATTGTTGGCCATTGGAATAGTGGTGGTGTTCAAGGTGATGATGGGGATTTACGGCTGGGTTCGTGATTTTGACCCTCAATCACTTCTTTTTGCCGCAGGCAGTGATTTGCAGCAGGATGAACACGGATACACCAATATCGTTTTACTCGGAGATGGCGGGGCATTGCGCGACGGAGCAGATCTGGTGGACACCATCATGGTGGCGAGCCTGGATCATAAAAACAACGCGGTCACTTTTTTCTCAATCCCCAGGGACTTTTACGTGAATAGCCAGTATCAAAGCCGCATCAATGAACTTTACCGGAATTACAAAAAATCTTTGGGGGATGAGCAATCCTATGAACTGTTTAAGGAGGTGGTGGGGAAAATCGTCAATCTTCAAATTCCTTATTACCTGCGCGTGGATTTTACAGGCTTTGTGGAAGTGGTCGATGAACTCGGCGGGATTGATGTGGAAGTGCCAACCACCATCGACGACCCTTATTATCCAAATCCAACCGATGACGGATATGACTCCTTTTATTTAGCGGCGGGAAAACAGCATCTGGATGGCGAGACAGCCCTCAAATTCGTTCGAAGCCGCAAAACAACTTCTGATTACGACCGAGCCGCCCGTCAGCAACTGGTGCTGGCTGCCATGCGCGAAAAAGCGTTATCTCAAAAAATTCTTGGCAGTTCGGGGACTTTAAAATCCATTTACGGCAGCGTTAAAAAACATCTCAGCACCAATCTCACCCTGCGTGAAATGCTGAGCATGGCTCAATTTGCAAAAAAAGCGGATAAAAGCCGCATCATCCAGAAAGTGATTCATGACGATCCAGGTCAGGAAGGAGGATTCTTGTACACGCCGGACCAGGAGTTCTACGGAGGCCAGTTTGTTTTAATCCCGAATGATGATAATTATGGCATGATTCATCGTTACACGAATCTCATTTTCAACAAGCGGCCAATGTTTTGGGATCCCTTAAAAATCGAAATACTCAATGCCACCAAAACTTCCGGTCTGGCCGGTCAAATTGCGTTCAATCTTGGCCGATACGGGTTCGATGTGGTGAATGTGGACAATCTGTTGGATGCCGCCGGCGAGCGTTCTTTTGCCGATAAATCCGTCATTCGTTATTACGATTGGACGGCGGACAGCGATGGAATTGTGACCCCCAAAAATCCGGTTTATTTGGAAGCCCTGCAAGCCTTTGTTGGCGCCGAGCCAATTCCGGGGGATCCAACCCTCAAAAAACGAGCCGACATCACGATCATTTTGGGGGCTGATTACGAGGCCATTCTCAATTGACCTTGCCAGATGTTCGTCTATTGTATAAAGTAACCTAGTCCTTAGTTCTTAATCCTTAGTCCTTAGTACGTATGCCAATCATCAAATCCGCCATAAAAGCCATGCGCCAAAGCAGGACACATCAGGCCCGCAACCAGCACTACAAGAGCCGCATGAAATCCATGATCAAACTGCTCAACGATTACGTGAAAGCCAAAGAGGCGGATAAAGCCAAAAAAATTCTCCCTCAGGTGCTCAGCACCATCGATACGGCCTGCAAAAAGAACATCATCCACTGGGGCAATGCCGCCCGCCGCAAATCCAGCGCGCAAAGCGCGGTGAACGCTCTGGTAGTTAAAAAATGAACAAAGGCAAATACCTTGGTCTTGATTTCGGAGATCGGCGCGTCGGTGTCGCTATTTCTGATGTCGACAAGTCCATCGTCTTTCCGCGTGAGGCGATCACCTACGAACGCTCAGCAGACCTCCTCACTACCTTGCAAGTCCTCTGCACAGAAGAATCTGTTACCAAAATCGTCATCGGCCTGCCAATTCAAATGGATGGAACTATTGGTGAACAAGTTGCCAAAACCTATGAATTCGGAAAAAAGTTATCCACTGCTCTCCCCAACATGTCGGTTGAATATTTTGATGAACGCCTTACCACCCAAGAAGCTCAGATTCGTTTACACGCACAAGGAATCAAGGCCAAAGATCAAAAAGGACTAAAAGATTCCCTTTCCGCTCAATTGATTTTGGAGACGTATTTAGAGAGTCGGCGGTAAAGCGCTTTTATGCCGATTTGTTTTCATCATGCCTCGAATTTTATCGGCTACTTTCCCTGTCGGAGTTTCACCACGCTCCATGGCGCGCATGATTTCGTCGGCTTCGCGATAAGAAAAACCCATTTCGCCCTCGTCGGTTTGGCCAGGAGCCAGTTCCGCGGAGGGGATTTTGCTGTAGATTTTTTGCGGCACACCAACGGCTTTGGACATTTTCCACACGTCAGTTTTGTATAAACTTCCGATCACTTCCACGTCGCACGCCCCGTCACCGTATTTGGTGAAGTAGCCGAGGCTCAATTCGGATTTATTTCCTGTGCCTAGCACCACGGCGTCATGTGAGTTGGCAAAATGATAAAGCAAGCTCATGCGAATGCGGCAATTGATGTTCATGCCCGCGATCACGCTCGGTTTCCATTGAAGTTTGCCGTACACCTCAAAAAACGGATTGATGGGGACTGTGATGTATTGAATGCCAAGGGCTTTAGCCCATTCCTCCGCATCTTTCATGTGCTCCGGGCTAGAAAGACCAAGATTGGGAAGGTTCAGCGCTGTTACATTTTCTTTTCCCAGCGCTTCCACTGCGATTTTGGCTACTAGAGCCGAATCCACGCCACCGGAAAGCCCCAGTACGGCACGGGTTTTGCCGGCACTACGCATAAATTTCCTCAGTCCCTCCACTAGTTTGTTGAATTTGTCTGTCATTATGCTAAGGATAAAGCAAGTTTTTGTTTTGACAAGACTTTCACGTAGCATTAAAATCGACCCCTAGAACTTTTAACCAAAAACATTATGTCCAGAGAATTGCCATCCGCCATGCATGATATTGAGCCGATAGCCGCGGCAAAACATTTTGCCTCTTTAGTCTCTTTATACCGCGAATCCGGCCACGAGGAGCATGCGCGGCGTTACGTGCACAGTTGGGCGGATTCGAGAGGGTTTGCCGTGCGCGAAGACAAAGTCGGCAATATCGCCGTAGATGTTCCGGCTTCACCAGGCTGTAATGAAAAACAGCGTGTTATTGCTCAGGGGCATCTTGATATGGTTTGTACTTCTGCGGACGGGCAGTATGACTTTAAAAATCAGCCAATAACACTTGCAAGAACAGGTGACACAGTTCATTCCTTGGAAAACAAAACTACAATCGGGGCGGATAACGGCATGGGAGTTGCCATGGCAATGGCTGTGGCGGAAGACCCTAATATCAAACGCCCGCCCATGACGCTTTTATTTACCGTACAAGAAGAAACTGGTTGTGACGGAGCAGCTGGGATTGGGGAAGACATGATCCCGTCTGGCGCAGTCGGCATTGTTAATCTCGATTCGGAAGAAGGCCCAGGAATGATCTGCAACGGTAGCGCTGGCGGAAGTATCATTGAAGGCAGACTGAATTTTTATTCCGGCGCTAAAATAGAAGCCAAAAAACTGCCAGAATGGCAAAGCGGCATATCAGCTTTCAAAATTACTTTAAAAGGCCTTAAAGGAGGACATTCTGGCGTAAATATCAATGAGTATGCCGGTCGCGGCAGCGCGATTGATCTTTTGGCCGAAATGTTGAATGTCCTCAAGGATGAAACCACATATTATTTGAGGAGTTTTAACGGCGGCGAGCGTCATAACGCTCTTGCCGAATCTGCCAGCGCTGAAGTTTTTGTGCCACATGAAAAAGGGGCCGGATTCCGCGACCTGCTCGTTCAGGCGGAAAGTGAATTAAAAGAGCAGTACGGAGATGATGCCAGCTTGTCTTTGGAACCTATAGACATCACAGACGACAGTCTTTGCCTGACTGAAAGCGCGCGAAACGAAACATTAAAAACCATTTGCAGCCTTCCACACGGTCCGATAGAAAGTGCTGGTAGAAAAGTGTCGGTTTCTAGCAATACTGGCATTGTAAGAACGACTGATGCCGGTGTCGAAATCACATGTCACATGCGCGCGGCGCTGGATAAAGTAGAAGCAGCAGCACGAGTCCGTGAGGCAATTACAAAGCTGCTTGCTCAAAGCACAGGTTCCATTTACGCAACAGTGCCAAGAGTGATGAATTATGACGGTTGGCAGGAACCGCCTGGTTCCAGGCTGGTCAGCGTGGCTGAAGAAGTTACGCACGCGCAAAGCTTGGAGCCTATGGTTTTCGCGTATCACGCGGGGTTGGAATTGCAGGCCATCAGAGGAAGATTGGCGGAACTCGGGCTTGCCGGCGAAGGCTTCAGCTGCGTTTCCATCGGGCCTAAAATCACAAACGTCCACAGCTCAAGGGAGGCGGTTCACGTTTCCACGATCAAGCCGACTTATGACCTGCTCGTCGGGATGCTTGAAAGGCTCGCCGCGTAAATCTGCTTGACAGGTAAACTTTCGTTCACTATCATTGGTTATGTCTGCTAACCATATATTTTATGAAACTTAAAACCATTTACCTTTGTTCTCAATGTGGCACTCAAAGTTTGCGCTGGGCGGGCCAATGTGCCAAATGCCAGGCGTGGAATTCACTAGTCGAAGACGTAGTCGATTTAAGTCCAAAAAAACAAATCACGCTCAAAACCACACCGATGAAGCCGACGGTTTCAGCCAAAGGTTCCGCGATTTCCGTTGAACGGCTCGTCACTGGCATCGCAGAGCTCGATCGGGTAGTGGGGGGTGGGTTTGTACGTGACGGGCTTGCCCTCCTCGTCGGCGATCCGGGAATCGGCAAGTCCACCCTCACGCTCCAAATCTGCGATCGCATGGCGGCGCTGGGGCGTTCGGTTTTGTATTTTTCGGGTGAGGAATCGGTGGAACAAATCTCCGGACGTGCTCAAAGGCTTGGATTAAAACACGACATCGGTCTCATCAACGTGAACAATCTGGAGGCGATTTTATCCACGATCGCGGCGGAAAAACCCGGGTTTGTGGTGGTGGATTCGGTTCAGGTGATGGCGAGCGAGCTCATCTCTTCACAGGCAGGCTCTGTGTCGCAGGTGCGATACGTGGCGGAACAGTTGATGCAAACGGCAAAAACTTCCGGTATTCCTATTTTACTCATCGGCCATGTCACAAAAGACGGCCAATTGGCGGGTCCGCAGGTGCTCACGCATCTGGTGGACACCGTGCTTTATTTGGAAGGGGATAAATTCCATCAATTTCGCCTGCTCCGCACCACCAAAAACCGTTTTGGGGCTGTGGATGAGGTTGGCGTGTTTAAAATGGCGGAAGATGGCCTGGAAGAGGTTAAAAACCCTTCCGCTTTGTTCCTCGAGGGTCGCGCCAAGGACCCCATCGGTTCCGTGATTTGCCCCGTGCTCGAAGGCACACGCACATTCCTCGTGGAAGTGCAGGCGCTTACCAATTACACCCAATTCGGTTATCCCAAGCGCACGGCCAACGGGTTTGACCTGAACCGCCTGAACATCATCATCGCGGTGCTCAACCGCTACGCGAATTTAAAACTCGATTCCTCCGACGTGTTTGTGAACGTGGTGGGGGGCATCGAGCTTCGGGAGCCCGCCGCCGACCTCGCCGTGGCCATGGCGATCGCGAGCTCTAAACTCCAAAAACCTCTCCCCGCCGACCTGGTGGTAATGGGGGAAGTCGGATTGTCCGGCGAAGTCAGACAAGTGGTGCAGGCTGAGAAGCGGCTCAAAGAAGCCAAAAAATTAGGTTTCGAAAAGATTCTGTCTTCACAAAAAATAAAGTCCATCGCAGAAGCTGTAAAACTTGTGTGATCAAGCCAGCTTTAAATTCTAAAAAATCGCTCTGCATTTTCACTCGTCATCCGCGCAACCTCCTCGAGCGGCACGTCTTTGATCTCCGCGATGGTTTTGGCGACTTCCGCCACAAAAGCCGGTTCGTTTTTTTGGCCTCGATAACCCTCCGGAGGCAGGAAAGGGGAGTCGGTTTCAATCATGATTCGGTTGAGCGGAGTCTTGCGCACAACATCCCGAAGGGCGGTATTTTGGGGGTAAGTGATAATGCCCGTAAAAGAAAGCATGAGCCCCATGTCTAAAAGCTTTTCCGCCTCCACTGCGTTGCCGCTAAAACAATGCACCACCGCGTTTTTAAAATCCATTTCTTCCAGTATCCCTATCATGTCGAGGTAAGTTTGCTCATTTTCTCCGGGCTTTTTACCGCCTCTGCAATGTAGAATGGCCGGTAGGCTCAAATCGTCGGCAATTTCAAGTTGGCCTCTCAAAAACTCTTTTTGCGTTTCACAGGGGAATTTATCCCAGTAATAATCAAGTCCGATTTCGCCAATGGCCACCACCTTTTTCCCATTTTTCGCGTATTCAAAAACCTGCTCCAAACTTTTTTCCCTATTTTCCGTCAGATCCGTTGGCTGTATCCCGGCGGTCGTCCAAACGTTATCGTATTTTTCCACAAGACGCAGTCCTTCAGGAATTTCTTTTAAATTACAGGCGACATTCACCATTTTTTTCACGCCCGCTTTTTTGGCACGTTCAATCACCTCAGCCTGAATGGCTTTGGGCATCACTTGGATATGGGCATGCGTGTCGATCAGAAAATCAGCCATTAAAATAAGTTATGGTGCCCAGGAGAGGACTCGAACCTCTATCCCTTTCGGGGCCAGCTCCTAAGGCTGGTGTGTCTGCCAATTTCACCACCTGGGCACGATGTCATTTTACTTCAGCTTACGTCAAAAGGGTATTTTTTTAAACTTCTGTGTACAAAAAAAGCGAATCATATTGACCCGCTTTTTCTTGGCGCAGTGGAATCAAGGCTGTGATAGACGCCCGATTAGGCATTCTGCAACTCCTGCAATTGCCTCTGTTTTGCTCTTTCTTTTTTGCATTCCGCCAATAACTGCAGCCTTCGCCCCTTTCGTTAATTTATAAACTAAGCTAGTTTTCCAATCACCCAATTCATCCGCATATTTTGTAGAATTAATGAAAATATAAACCTTTACCGGCTTGTCGTCTGGTTTAGCTTTATTTAATTCTCCCACTTTACCAACAAGCGTGTTTATAACATATATTCCACTGCCAGATTCTGGTTTATATTTAAAGGCTGATGGCTCTTCTGAACAATCTTCCGGAGCATCATAAAGCGGATATTCGAATTCCAATGGAAGTTCTATATCAGCTATCAAAATTATAGTTCCGCCTGGTTGCACCTGCTTTAAAATTTTATCTATTGCAACCATGGCCTCTTTCTCGCTTCGCGCAGCAAAAGTCTTTTTTTTGCCAATTGAACCCATGACACTGGCATGCACAGCAACCGTACAAGCATCTTCCGTTACCAACATTAAAACTGTTTCCAAAATAGCTTCTACTTCTGCTAAGTGCGGATTTCTTTCATTTTCTATAATGAAATCTGCTAAAGCTGCTTTGCCGTTTGCAGCACCATCCTCTGCATCCTCAACAAGTCCCGGATTTGGATCATTGCCTTCAAGTGCGCTTAATATTCTTTTCTGGAATAGCTCGTATTGTCCCTCTTGAGTTTCCGGATCAGGGGCTTGAGCCTGCTCTGATACTACGGCTGTTACAACATGTTGTTCTCTAATTTCTGTAACCGCGGCACCTAGTTGTGCTGCAGGGCTGGAGCTAGCATTAATAACAGAAATTATCCTTTCCCTCTCAATCATAAGCCATAGAACCACCTGACCTTCGTATAGCCCAAATTGTTTATCGCTCAACTTTTGTTTTAATATTTTTTTTGCGTTATCTAATGTTGCTATTAATGTTTTAATGTCGCCGCGAGCAAACATCATTGAATGAGCGATGTCTTCCTCTGCTGCCATCATGCCTAGTGGCTGACCTGATGCAACATAATGCTCGGCAGACGCAAGAGCATTATTAAGGAATTCAGTTACCCTTTCAGGTTTTCCTTGTTCGACTATTGCGAACTGCGCCTGTGAGGCTAAATTTTCTCCTAACATGGTATGGGGGGTAAAAAAGTAATCAAACATTAAGTTGAAGACCTACGGGCGCGCTCGTAGGTATCTACTTAGACTCTCACCATCAATTCGCC
>JAZDOH010000084.1:0-10065 GCA_043798815.1 Candidatus Peregrinibacteria bacterium
ATAGCTGATTTCGAATTTTGGTCGATGGAATTAAAAACCAGCAAGAGCTCCATCGCTTGATCGGATTGGTTTTCGTCGGAGCGCCCCTCCGATGGCGGAGCGTCCGCTTAGCTCGCTAATAACGTTTCAGCCAGTCAGCGAACATCGCTGGTGAAACGGGACCGCGAATAGGCGGTCACAGTGGTTTACGCTGCAAAAGCGTAAGCAGGAGTTAAAGCCTGATTAGCTCGGGCAAAACGTGCACCAAGAGTTCGATAGGTGTTAGCACTTATCGGTGCGCTGGACTATTTACGGTCGGACAGCGCGACGGCCGGATGGCCCTTTTTGATCCCATGATCTCTTTGTCAAAACCTAGCATCCCCACGGTATTAAAGAACAGAGCTTGATCATTATACCATTTTTTGTTATAGTGCTATCCACTTTTCTGTATGGCAAAAGCCCGTTCCAAATCACGGCCTTCATTGCCCCACTTAATCATTCCCATTTCCAAGGGAATTGGTTCAGAAAAAAAGTTGAATCAAGAATACCATTCTTATTTTGAACAGTTGTTTCGAAATTATCCGGAAGCCATTGCAAGGGTCGGTGATAAGGGGCGTATTGAGGATGTTAATTTGGCTTTTACGGAATTGTTTGGCTACATACCTTCTGAGGTTAAGGGCAAGATCATTGATGACCTCATCGTTCCTCCCTATTTAGCTCACGAAGCCAATTCTTTCACTCGTCAGGGGTTGCATGGGCATAAACTCAGAACAGAAACCATTCGCCAGCATAAAGACGGTCGCGAAGTCCATGTCGCCTTAAAAACATTTCCTATTGTAGTCGGTGGCCAACAAATTGGCGCTTTTGCCATCTATCGTGATATTACTGATCGCAAACGGGCCGAAGAGGCTCTTGCCAAAAGCGAAGAGCGCTATGCCCTTGCTTCTCATGCAACGAATGACGGGTTGTGGGATTGGGACATCGTAAAAGATGAAAAATACTACTCTCCTCGTTTTAAAGAATTGCTTGAATTTAAGGATTGGGAAATCACAAACAAGGAATTGCAAAAAAAGCTTCCTATTTTTTTAGCTCCGGGGGAATGGAAACGGATGCAGGCAGCCCAGAAGGCTCATTTCAACCATGGTACGCCTTATAATATTGAATATGCGGTGATTTTGGCTTCAGGTGAACGACGGTGGTTTTGTTCGCGCGCTCAGGCGATATGGGATGAAAAAACCGGCAAACCTTTACGAATGACAGGATCCATTCGCGATATTACTCGAAGAAAATTAGCTGAAGCGGAATTGGCGAATTCCAAAAAACTTCTCCATGACATTTTGCAAGGGTCTCCCATTTCCACTTACGTGATCGATAATAATCACAAGATCATCATTTGGAACAAAGCCATGGAACGTTTAACGGGCCGTTCAGCCAAGGAAGTGATTGGCACGGATCGCCATTGGGAAGCGTTTTATCCAAAAAAACGCCCCATGGTTGTGGATTACATGATCGACGGTTTGCCCACTGCCTCCATTCTTCGTCAGCATTACTCGAATACCAAATTCCGCAAAAGCCAATTTGAAAATGGCGTGATTGGTGATGTGTTTTTTCCGAATTTTTACGGCGGTGGCAAATGGCTGAAATTCATGATCAAGCCTTTGTACGACCTCAAAGGGAATCGGATTGGTGCGATTGAAATGGCGGAAGACATTCACCAGCAGACACTGGATCATGAACGGGTGCTTCATTTTAATGAAGAGCTTCAAGTAAAAATTGCCGAGAAAACACGTCATTTGGAAGAGGCCAATAAGCACCTGCGTTCGCTCAACGAACTCAAAGATGAATTCATCGCCGTGACGTCCCATGAACTTCGTTCCCCACTCACGGCTGCTCGGGGCTACCTTTCGTTTTTGAATGATCCAGAGCTTTTAAACTCTCTGCCTTCCACGGCTCGCCAGTACTTCAGTAGGGCTTACAACAATGTAGAAACCCTCAATCATTTGGTGAACAACATTTTAGATGTGTCGCGCATTGAGGGGGGTCGATTCACTCTCAACAAGGTTCAAGCGGATCTGGTGGGATTGACAAAAGGGATCATTGATAACCTTTTGATCACCGCTCGTGAAAAGCGCCTTAAAGTCCGTTTCCGGAACTTAACCGGCAGTCATAAACTGCTCATGCCGCTAGACACCGTCCGCATTCATCAAGTCATGGTGAATTTGCTCGACAATGCCATCAAATATTCCACGGAGGGAAAAACCATTACAATCTATTTAAAAAAGAAGGCTTCATGGGCAGAAGTTCACGTGCAAGACCAAGGCATTGGCATCCCTCAAAAAGAAATTCCTAAAATTTTTGAAAAGTTTATGCAGGCAAAAAACGCGGCCGTCCGCTATAAGGGGGGGGCCGGGCTTGGATTATTCATCGCGCAAAGAATTATTGAACTGCATGGAGGTAAAATCGAGGTAAAAAGCATTCTTCGCAAAGGAACCACTTTTATTCTTCATTTACCCTTATGACTTTTAATCCAAAAAATATCAAAGTGTTGATCGTGGAAGACGATGAAGACATCCGCGAGATGTATTCCATCACCTTCATGAAAAAAGGGTTTACTGTGTTCACGGCAAATGATGGCCGCGGAGCGTTGGAAAAAATTCAGAATAAAAAACCCGACATCCTCCTCCTCGACATCATGATGCCGAATGTGGACGGTTACCAGGTTCTCAAAGAGGTACGCAAAGACATGACCCGATACATTCCGGTGATCATGCTCACGAATTTGGATCCCTCTCATTTTGAACGTCATGCCCAATTTGACGACGTGGATGAGTATCTCATCAAATCCCAATACAGCCCGTCGGAAGTTCTGCAAAAAACCATTGAAGTGATGAAAATCAACAAACTCATTCCCGAAGGCGTTGAGTTTTAGACCATTTTTTGCTATAATATTAAGATATTTTATAGCTTATTTTTAGGCATGGCCGACCGAATCATAGAAATCACCGTACCGGCTTACTTAAATCTCGCCGGAATGACGCGCACCATTTCCCATGATGTGTTCCGTGAAGCTGGATTTACTGAAGCGTGGTGCAGTCGCCTAAAGTTGGTAGTTGATGAGCTGTTCATGAATGCGGTCCGCTATGGCTCCACTCCCGAAAAAAGTCTCATTCATTTCCGTTTTGTGCTGAGCGAGGGGCAGGTGGAATTTTACATTGAAGATGATGGGACTGGTCTGGGTAAAATCAGCCCCGAAAACCTAGCGGCTTTGGTGGATCAAAATGAAAAAAATCCCGACCTTGCCCGTACGTCTGGCCGCGGGTTAGCCACCATTGCCAATTTATGGACCGATAAAGTCGTGGTGGGGAAAAGTAATTTTGGCGGCATCCGCATTGGGTTTGTAAAAAAAATAGAAACCACCCCTCCTCCGCCTCTCCCCATCGTTGTCACTTCCTCTGCCCCTCTGAGCCTGATTGCGGATGCTCCTGCCATTACCATCAAATTGAGCGGTCCTTTGGAACCCGATCATTTGCGGGACTTGGGTCAAATCGTGGAGCAACAAATTTACCAAGCTCCCACGCGCTTCAACCTGATCCTCGATTTCAGCGATCTCGATTACATCAACAGCATTTTCATCGGCCTTTTGGCCTCTTGGTACAACCTGGCTCATCAAAAACAAGGTGTTGTCGCCCTACAAAACACCAACGCCCCCGTCAAGGACGTTTTGGCTCTGGTGGGTCTTGATCGTATTCTCCTCATTCAATAACATGCCCACTTTCATCACGCTAGAAAATCACGGGACGGAATCACTCATCGCCCACCTGAAAGGCGAAGTGGATGTGAACCAATTGCCTGATCTTGATGCGGCTCTCAAGCCCGCCCTGGCGGATCCCGGTCTTAAAACCCTTATTCTGGATTGCCGTGAACTGGAATTCATCGACAGTAAAATCGTCGGGTTCATCGCGTACCTCCGAACCACTCTTGCTAAATCCCAGCGCCAATTGTGCCTGGCGGGGCTCCAGGAAACCGTAAATGACATTTTGTCTCTGGTAGGGCTCACACAAATCATCCCCTGTTTTCCAACCGTGGAAGCCGTTTTTAATCCGATTCCCGCATGAACTTTATCCGCAAAAGTCTCATCTACAAGGCGCTTCTCCTCTTTTCCCTCCTCATGGGGATCGTCGTGGTGTTGGCTGTGGCGCTCAAGCGGTCGGATACGGACTTGGTCAGCACCAATGTTTTTTTGATCACCATTGTCGTGGTGCTGGCGGTGGTTTTTACGGCTTTTGTGTGGGATGTGATGGTTCCCCTGAATCGCATCATGTATGAAATCCGACATCTCTTTTCGGGGAAAACCTATCGGCGTGTGGAACCGGTGACCGTCGATGAAATCGGCGAGTTCACTAATTTTTTCAATGAAATCACCCAGGATCTTGAAAAGATTTCTTACGACATCCGCGAACGCCGTCGCATGAGCTCTGAACTCGACATCGCGGCTCAAATCCAAAAAGACGTACTGCCCAAAGAAACCCCGCCGGCCAAAGGATTGGACGTTGTGGCCCGCACGCGCACGGCCTCCGAAGTGGGAGGCGATACCTTTGATTTTCTACTTTCTCCCGATGGCAACCAACTCTTCATTTACATCGGAGACGTCACTGGGCACGGCGTGCCCGCCGGTTTGGTGATGATGATGGTGGACACATTGGTTACTGCTCTGGTTTCCCAAGGGGTTGCGGATGGCAAAACACTGATCACGCTGACGAATCAGCTCCTCACGCCGCGCATCAGCACCCGTATTTTTATGACGAACGTGATGCTGCGCTGGGATAAAGTCAGTCAAAAAATGTATTACACCGGCGCGGGCCATGAACACATTCTCGTGTATCACCAAAAAACCGAATCCGTGGACGCCATCCAATCCGGCGGCATCGCTCTCGGAATGATTCCGGACGTTTCTAAAATCGTCCAGGAAAAGGAAATCCCGCTCGAGATCGGCGACACCATCGCTCTTTACACCGACGGCATTACCGAAGCCAAAAATCCCACGGGAGAAATGTACGGGCTCGAACGGCTGAAAAACTCCCTCCAAAAAAACGGCTACCGCCCGTCCTCAGAAAACGTGCTGGACTCAATCACCAAAGATTTTTCCCAATTCGTCGGCGAATACGTGCAAAACGACGACATCACCATGATCGTCCTCAAATACATCGGCCCCGAAGCCGAAGCCCGCAAAGTGCAATTGGTCGTGAATACGGAAAAGCCAACGAATCAGAAAAAGGAATGGAGCTGGACGGGGTAGAAACCATATACGATCTTATAACGATTCTGTATTGGTTCGGGATGTCAGGCGCCTAGGAATGTTTTATCCACAAGACCCTTTGCAGCAAATTAAGGCGCGAAACGTGCGAATTGGCCTCGTATCCTCGATGGCCAATCTCCGTCAAATGTTGTCGCCACAGGTTCTGTTGCAATAGGCACTAGCCTATCTGCTCCAGAACCGTTAGCAGCAGATGATGCCCTCTCCGTTGGCGGTGTTAGACTTAGGCTCATATTAAGTGTGCGCCCCAACACTTCTTCAACAGCCTCGCGTTCAGCGCCGACAGCTCTTACCGCTTCTTCACGGCCTGAAACACGTTCTACGGATATATGATTAGTGCTCAAAACGTCCGCGATTCGCGTTGTCTCATCGGGATCTCCAGTGATAATTAGTAACCCTTCTGCATTTGGCATATGTTGGTGAAATTAGAAAATAAGGATGTTTATTGTATATGGTTTTTCAAAACATTCAATGTCTTCTTCGCACATTCTTCCCACGAATAGCGGGCGAGGATTTGGGTGTAGGCATTGGTGGGGGGTGGATTGTTAGCCACGCGAGTCATTTGGCTTATCAATTCTTCGATACTAGATGGGTCAAAAAATAACGCCGCTTCTCCGGCGACTTCACGCGAGGCGTGGATGTCTGAAGCGATGATTGGCAGATTAAACTCCATGGCTTCGAGCAGTGGGAATCCGAATCCTTCGTAAAGGGATGGAAAAATAAAAGCAGAAGCGTTTTTTAGGAGTTCAATTTTAACCGCTTCGTTCACATAGCCGAGTAACTCGATGGCGGAATTTTGCTTGGTGGCCGCGAGTATTTTGTAGCTACCAACGCCGGGTTTGCCGGCAAGCGCTAGTTTCCATTCGGGATTGGTTTGATGGAATTGATTGAACGCCTGGATGAGCGTGAGGAGATTCTTTTTTCGCTCAATTCGGCCGAGGAATAAGAAATAGGGATGATTTGTAACGGGGGGACTCTTCGCTGCGCTCAGAGTGACACTGAGGGGGGAGTAACCATGCGGAATCACCATTACTTTAGCTGGATCGCATTTGTACCACTTGATTAAATCGTCTTTGGTCACTTGCGAGGGCACGATGATTTTTTTAGCACTTTTGCAGGCGAATCGTGCGCCCCAGTCCAAATACAAGCGAGAGAGCAGTGAGTAACATTCCGGAAATCGTTTAAACGCCACGTCATGAATCGTGATGACTGTGTTTGCCGGATGGACGATTGGCATTTGGTGCGAAGGGACGAAAAGTGTCGAGTCGGGAGTGATTGAGGTGGCCCCTCGCCGCCGCACTCCTCGGGAAGACAATAAAACCTCACAGCTCAGCCTTACCTGCGTCCACAAACGTGGAAAGGGGAGGATGAGTTGCGGAACATCAAGCGGCACACGTCGCGGACTCACCAAAGTGGTTTGCTCCGGCGCCAATTTTGCCAACGCATTGATCAGATGGAAAGAATAATTTTCCACTCCCGTGCGATGCGGCGTGTTGTTGTAGCGACTTGCGTCTACGAAGATCATTGATTAGAATGGTCACACTTATTTTAACTTTATTCTTATGGACGGCGATTATCAATTTGAAGACGCTGAAAACACAGGTCAGGCAGGCGCTCCGGCAAGTAGTTCCGGCAGCCAGGGTTTTACTACGCAATCGAGCGGCGGCTCCCTACCTGGCCAGCAGGCAGGCAATGGTGGCGGTGGTTATGCCAAGGAAATCTTCAGTAAGCAGATCAAGGCCAAATTCCGCACCTTTTTTGTGGATCTGAAAGAAAGCGGCAACGGCAAGTTCGTCAAAATCAGTGAGAAAAGCCATGGCCGCAAATCCACTGTCATGATGGACGCGGAAGATTTGCCCGCCATGATCGAGGCGCTGCAAGAAGTGCAGAAGCAACTCTAATTACCGGTTACCGGGCCACGTCGATCGAGCGGGTTTCACGAAGCACGTTTACTTTGATGGTGCCGGGGTAAGCCAGTTCGGATTCAATTCTCCGGGCGATTTCGTGTGAGAGTTTAATGGCGCCCAAATCGTCGATTTCATTGGGCCTTACCATCACGCGGATTTCACGACCAGCCTGGATGGCGTAGCATTTGTCGACACCTTTGAACGAATTGGCCAAATCCTCCAGCTCCCGCAACCGGCGCAGGTAGGTTTCCAGCGTTTCGCGGCGAGCACCTGGGCGGGAAGCGGAAATGGCGTCGGCGGCCAAAACCAAAAAGTCGATGGAGGTTTCTGGCTTCACTTCTTCGTGATGGGCCGCGATGGCGTGCACCACCACTTCCGGCAGACCGAATTTTTTCACAATATCCCGGCCGATGAGCGCGTGACTGCCTTCAATCTCATGATCCACCGCCTTGCCGATGTCGTGTAAGAATCCGGCCATTTTGGCATGATTCACGTCCAAGCCCAGTTCCGCGGCCAAATGACCCGCGATGAAACCCACTTCCATGCTGTGCTTCAGTACGTTTTGGCCGTAGCTGGTGCGGAAGCGGAGTCGGCCAACGATTTTCACCAAGTCCGGGTGCAAACCCGTGATTCCGATTTCATACACCGCTTTTTCTCCAAACTCCTTCATCATGGTGTGGATTTCTTCTTTCGTCTGTTCCACCACCTGTTCGATGCGGGCCGGTTGGATGCGGCCATCTTCCACCAATTTTTCCAGCGCCCGTTTGGCGATGAAGCGGCGCACCAAGTCAAAACCGGAAATCACAATGGCTCCCGGAGTGTCATCCACGATCACATCCACACCGGTGAGGTGTTCAAATGCGTTGATGTTGCGTCCTTCACGGCCGATCACCCGCCCCTTGATTTCATCATTCGGCAATTCCACTAGGGTTTGAGTGGCTTCTGAAGTCACATCGGAGGCGTATTTTTGCACTGCTTGCACGATCAGGTTTTTGGCCTCCTTGGTGGATTCTTCCTTGATGTCACTTTCGATGCGTTTGTAATGAGCCACCAGTTCGCCCCTGTACTCTTTTTCCAAATTCTCCAGCAACATTTTGCGGGCCCCCTCTGTAGTGAGCTTGGTGATGGCTTGTAATTTAGTATCCTGCTCCTTAATAATCGCTTCCAGCCGCTCTTCTTCCTGCTTTAGATGCTCTATTTTTTGGCGGTATTCTTCCCTCACCTTTTCCGCTTCCGTAGTCTTTTTTTCACATTGCTCTTCTTTTTGAATCAAGCGTTCTTCGGTTTTTTCCAACTGGCGCCGGATTTCCTTTTCTTCCTTTTTCGCCTCCTCGATGATTTCGATGGCCTTATTCTTCCCTTCGATGATTTTTTCCCTCAATTTGGTTTCAGCCTGCAAGGCTTGGCGTTCCGCGTCTTCAATTCGTTTTTGAGCTTCGGAAATTTTGTGGGCGCCCTCCTGCTCCATTTTTTTCAGACGTTGGCCGCCACTGGTTTTAAAGTAGGTGAAGATCACCCCTGCTCCAATGACGAGGCCGATGATCACAGAAATTGTATTCATAAAATGATGGGTTATGCGACTTTAGAGGCATAATCCCAAACAATAAAACACATTTTTAATCTCCTGACCTCAGGATACGGGAAACGGATTTTCGATAGCGATTAAAGAGTCAGTTGCAGGAAGAGTCATGGTCATGCGGTGCAGAAGGAGATTGCTGGTTAAGAAAAATATTAAATGATTTATCGTTTGAGATTCACTCTAGAGTTCAATATATAATGAATGTTTTTTATTGTCAAAGCACGACTTTTGCCTTATCTAAGGCCACGGTAGTCATTTTCCTCTCTTAATAAAAATATGAAAAAAACCCTTGCATCTTCCTTCAGAATTTGATATAATGATATGAATACTTGATATTGATCCTTAACACCAACGAATAACTCAGCGGAGAAACCTGCCTGAAAATAAAAATACAACACGATGATTCGTCTTCTTGTTCAGGTTTGATGTTTCGGGCAGATTTCTCCCGCTGACGTGTTGCTGCTCTGCTCCTTGGGTCTTCGGATCTTTGGTTCAGGCTTTAGAAAGGAGTTCGGCTGTTGGGCTTGCCCAGTGGCTTTGAGTCTTTCTGAGGTGCTTCCTTTCAAAACAAAAAATGCAAATTTTGAGTTTTGTTGGAGCTCAGCCGTTTTTCATTCCTTGAATTTATCTCTTGGGATGGTGAACCTTTGAGTTTTAACAACAACACGCTTCAACGGGAGAATTAAAAACCCCATCTTCATCGGATGGGTTTTTTATTATTTGAATTTTTGCTCAGAGCGGTATTACATCGTCAGGCCTGCCAGTAAATGCTCTCGGGAAGCATCTGTGCTATAAGTAGTCACCTCCAGCCCGTCTTCCGCGCGAGCCAAGGCCAGGCGCAACGCCCCTCGCACATCCCGAATTTCCCGCGGGAGTCCGGAGCCTTTCATCATCATCTGCATCACGGCGCCTCCATTCACAATTCCCAGCTGTGTTTCCAGACTCAAAAGATCGGCGAATTCCTGGAGAGTGTAATGCTGGGTTTGCATTTTTTATTTTGGTTTAGGTATTAAAATATTATACTCTTTTTACCTTGGAAATGCAATGAATTCAGATCAAAAATTGTGATCGTTCGCCGGTCATTTTTTAGGCTGCATTCAGAAAATCTACTCTTCGCGCAACGTCACCCATAATTTTTGTTTTTACATCAGGCAATTTTAATTCCATAAAAGATTCATTTACTTGTCGTGGTGTGGGATTTCTCATGGTCATATCAGCTTCATTTATCGGCTTCATGTATTCTCTAACAGCCGTGAATTGCAGTAATTTTATGTATCCTGCAGGGA
>JAZDOH010000093.1:0-9587 GCA_043798815.1 Candidatus Peregrinibacteria bacterium
CATCATCACGGCAATCACCAGGAAGGCGACGGCCAGGCCCAGCACCACGATGATGATGGGTTCCATGAGCGAGGAAAGGTTCTTGACCATGTCATCCACCTGCTCTTCGTAGTAATCGGCGATTTTGGCGGTGATGGTGTCGATTTGGGCCGTTTGTTCGGCCACGCCGATCATGCCCACCACCATGCTGGGAAAATGGGCTTCGTCGTCTTTCATGTTTTCCGCCATCGTGATCCCCTGCCTCACGTCGTCGGCGATGTCGTTGATGCGATGCTCATACACTGTGTTGCCCACGCTGGAGGCGGTGATGCGGAGCGCTTTGAGAATGGTGACGCCGCTACTCACCAGTGTACTCAAACCTCGACAAAATCGGGCGAGTGCGACGCGCTGGCTGAGTTTTCCGAATACGGGGAGCCGTAGCAGGATCCTAGCCCAGGTGAGTCGGCCGAGCTCGGTTTTTTTCCAGGCAAAGAACAAAAATATCAGCCCGACTACAACCATGATGATCCACAGGGCATTGGAAAGACCGAGCGTTGTGCCAACCAAAAAATCACTGGCGGCGATCAGCACTTTGGTCATGGCAGGGAGCTCCCCGCCTAAATTTTCAAACATTTCTTTGATCTTGGGCATCACAAAGGTCATCACGGCGAACCCGGCGCCGAACAAAATCACAAGCACCACCACGGGGTAAATCATGGCGCCCTTGATTTTACTCGTCAGCGAGGCGGATTTTTCAGTTTCAGTAGCGATTTGGAGTAGGGTTTGGTTCAGGCGTCCGGAGGCTTCCCCTGCTTCCACCATTCCGATTTGGGCGTCGGTGAAGTACTGTCGGTAATCCCCCAGCGCTTTGGAAAAACTGCTGCCGGTTTCGATTTTTTTGGCCAAATCCGCGATCACTTCTTTGAAGTGCTGGTTTTCGATTTGATCCTGTAAAATATGCAATCCTTTCACGATGGAAATGCCGGCATTGATCATGGTGGCAAGCAAGCGGAAAAAGCTCACCTTGTCGGCCGTTTTGATCGGAGTAAAGCGTGACAGAATTTGATTCAATTGGCTCACCAACCCTTTTGATTCCTCTTTGGCCACCGGCTTTGCGGCTCCAACTGCTATTGGAGAAGTGAGGGGGGTGGAGCCGATGTGAAGTTGAGTGGCAGGCATTGAATATTGAATTATTGGACGGTTCGATACACTTCTTCAAAACTGGTGAAACCCTTGAGGGCTTTGATCAGGCCGTCTTGTTTTAAGGTGAGCATGCCGCTTTTTTTTGCCGCATCCATCAGTGCATCATCCGTGGCGTTTTTGAGTACCAGTTCCGCCACGCCGCGTTCCATTTCAAGGATTTCAAAGATTCCCAACCGGCCTTTGTAGCCACCGGTACAGCGCTCGCAGCCTTTGCCGCGGTACAACTGGGGGGTTTGCAGGAGTGCGGGATCTAAATCCTTGGGCGACACGCCCTGAAGTTCTTTTTTGATCTCTTCGGTAAGAGAAGCGTCCGGACTGTAAGCTTCACGGCAATGAGGGCAGATTTTGCGGACCAGCCGTTGCGCGAGGATGCCGCGAATGGAGGAGGTGATCAAAAAGGGTTTAACGCCCATGTCCAAAATGCGAACGAGCGTTCCCACGGCTGAATTGGTGTGGACGGTGGAAAACACCTGATGTCCGGTGAGCGCGGCGCGGATCGCGATTTCAATGGTTTCCTGGTCGCGGATTTCCCCCACCATGATGATGTCCGGATCCTGGCGCAGAGCGGTGCGAAGACCCATGGCGAAATCGTATTTGATTTCCGGTTTCACTTGGCTTTGATTCAGTCCGTCCATCTGATATTCCACCGGATCTTCGAAGGTCATGATGTTCACCCCCACTTCGTTCAGACGGGCGAGCGCGGAGTATAAGGTATTGGTTTTTCCGGAACCCGTGGGCCCGGTGACGAGGATGATTCCGTTCGGGAGATCCAGCAGGCGTTCCATTTTTTCCAATCCCGTTCCGTCCATGCCCAACGCGGGCAAATCGGGAATGGTTTGGGTTTTATCCTGCAAGCGCATGACGATCTTTTCGCCATTCACCGTGGGCAGGCTGGACACGCGCAGATCGATATTTCTTCCTTCATCGGTAGTCACTTGCGTCCGACCATCTTGTGGAATCCGCTGTTCGTCGATTTTGAGATTGGACATGATTTTTACGCGCGAAATCACCGCCGGATGGATGTTGGTAGGATATTCAACAATGTGCTGCAGCATGCCATCGACGCGATAGCGAATGCGCACCGTTTTTTCTTCGGGCTCAATGTGAATGTCGCTGGTCCCCTTCCATAAAGCATTGCTGATCGCGTACATCACAATTTGGGGAATGTTCCCCGCGATGATGGCGTTTTGCAGCATTTGACCGTAAGTCGTCCCACCGGCAGAACCTGCGAAGGCTTTTGCCGGAGTAACCGCAACAGGGTTAGTGGCGGCTGGAGCAGGGGTGGCATTGGCCGACGATGGTTCAAGAACTAAAGGAGACATTTGATTTAATTACGAATTATGAATTACGAATTACGAATTATGAATGATCAGGTCTCGGAACGTGAGTAAGCGTTCAGCTTAACCGTAAAGTCCACGCCCTTGTCTTTTCCGGTTTTTGGATCCACTCCGCGATAACGAATGTTGATGTTGGAAACTTCCATTAGGCGGATCGGAATGTCGCTGGTAAGCTGACCCGACAAATTAATGAGTTCTAAAAAGCGGTCGAAATTAGCCCGGCTTGAATAAATGGAGGTGGAAATGGGCAATAAAGTATAGGTTTCACCCTGGACTGGAGAGCCGAATGTGATCGCGTTGAATTCGAATGGAGGATTTTTGGAATTGATCGCCGTGGCAAAATTTTCGAGACGTTTGACCAAGCCCAATTTGTCCACATCAGTCGGGAAAATGGTGTTGATGTTCCGCTCCACTTCAGAGAGCTGTTCATCGTATGCCGCCTTTTTTAAATTGCGCGTTTCGGCAAGGCTTGGCAAATTCACTTCATCATATTGCTTGATCTCTTCCTGCAAACCGGCCAAACGTGCCGGAGCTTCAATGAATGCTTTGGTTTGCGGGTAAAGAAAATAAAAAGAGTAAACCGCGAGCACGACCGTCGTAAATCCCAATAAACCGTAGGCGTTTCGGATGCGATTGGCCCGGGCGCGGATTTTGCGCTCATCCACTTGAGGCGCTCCCGCTTTAAGGGGGGCTTGGAAGATGGACGTTTTGGAAATGGGAGGAATGTTGACCATGGCGAAAAAAATTATCGTTTTGTTTTTGGAGCAGCGGGTTGCAGTGCAAAAGACAATTGGAAACTGGAGGTATACCGACCAGTGCGCTTGTCGAACGCTTTGCGCAACGACGTTAATTCCTGAACGTCATAAAAGTAAGTGGGAGTGGTGTCGTTTGAGTTGTCCGGATCGCGAGGATACGTTCGGAATGCCTGTTGCAATTCTTCCAATTTGGTCAGGTTCTTGCCCAGAGGGTCGCTCAGCGTACCACTGACCCGGACGAGCCCTTTTTCCGCATCAAAACTAAAACTTTGATACTGAATGTATTGGGAGAGCTCATTGCGCTCGTAAACCGTATCCGTGATTTCCGTAATTTTTTCCAAAATATCCGGCCAGTTCAACCGTTTTTCCACAACTTTTTTGATCAGCTCTTCATAACGGTTGTTGTAACCCTTTTCATATTTCTTTACTTCCTGATTCAACGCTTCTTCTTCGGATTTTTTCTCATCAATCGTGGTTGCGGCCTGATGCAGGCGGCTGGCGTAATTGGTTTTGCCAACCAGGGAGAAAATCCGGTTTTCCTGATCCAGGTTTTGGGCGTAAAAGAATCCAGCAGTGATCACCATGAATGCCACCGCGAACTGGAAGAAGGCGTTCGCAAAATTCAATAATCTCATGCCGGTTTCCCCCTGAGGCTGTTCAGCCTTGGAGGGATTCACTGGCTTAGCGGTTTTAGAAACAATGGTTTCGATGATGGATTTGTTTTGCGAGGGCTGAATGACTTCTTTTTTACCGAACAGTTTAGTGAAGACATTTCCATTCGGCTCTTTAGAAATTACTGTTGATTTTGGTGTCGGAGCGACAGCAGAAACAGGCTTCACCACCGCCATGGGCAGAGGACTGGCAGGTACCGGTGCTAACTTAGGTGTCATCGCAGAAGTTACTGCTGGAATTGAGATCGCCGAAGCTAAAACTGGTTTTGGAGCGACCGGTTTTTCATCCACCTTCGCGGCAAGCGCTTGGAATACGTTGGGGGTTGCCACCACAGGCTTTGCAATCATCGCTTGCCTGGAAGCTTCTGGAGCGGAAAGCTTTGCTTTGAGTTGCCTGGATTTTTTGGCTGCCGCTTGGGTCGCCCAATACGCCTGAAGGCGACTCCATAAGCTTGGTTTTTTAGGTTTCAACGCTTCTTCCTGTTTCTTTTTGAGCGCATGTTTTGCCGCTTCGATTTTTGCTTTGGTTTTGGCAACCACTTTATTGCCAGGATCCATTTTGAGAAGCTCCGCGCTCAGACGCTCCACTTCATCAAAACGGGCTGCTTTAAAAGCCTGGGTCATGTCGTCTTGGAGCTTGTTTATTTTTTCAGCATTCGCGGCCCGAATCGCGGCTTTTTCTTTGTCGGCCACCCGTTCTAAAAATCGCTTGGCCGTGACGTTCACCGGATCCAATTTCTGCAAGTCGGCTGCCAGGGTTTTGACCTCAGCAAAACGATTTTGGCTGTAAGCGGTTTTAAGTTTCAGTTCAATGGCCTCGATTTGGTTTGAATTTGGGTTTTGTGTCATTGATTTTTTATCTAATTATTCTATCATTTCTAGAGTCAAAAGTCAATGAGCTTAATTTGCCCGGGCTGTTGTTTAATGTTAGTTTGATATTCGTTTAATCCCTAACCTGGAGGAAGCAATGGATCTGAAAGAACTATTCACACGGATCGACAAGGACCTCCAGTATCTTTGAAGTCTTAAAACCCGAAGAAAAACAAAAGATACTGGAACAAACCACCGCGGCGCCGGATTTTTGGAACGATAAAGCCAAAACGGAGAAAACGTTTAAGGAACTCAAGTATTGGTCCGGGCTTTCCGAGGTGTGGGGACAAATCGCCGTCAAACGAAAAGACCTGGAGGAATTGAGCGGTATTGTCGACCAAAAAAATCCTGAAGAATGGCAAACCGTGGAACGGGATTACGAACAGCTAAAAAAACAATTCGACAAAGCCCATTTGGCGCTTTTTTTGAGTGGCCCGTACGACCGCAATGATGCGATCGTCGCCATTTCTTCCGGCACCGGAGGCACCGAAGCCCAGGATTGGGCGGAAATGTTACTGCGAATGTATTTGCGTTATTGTGAATCGAAAGGGTGGAAGGTTGGGCTGCTGGATAAGCAAATGGGGCAGGAGGCGGGCATTAAAAGCGCCATGTTCCGGGTGGATGGGTTGCTGGCTTATGGGTACCTAAAAGCGGAGCATGGAGTGCATCGGTTGGTGCGGCTTTCGCCTTTCAACGCAAAAAACCTGCGCCAAACGTCGTTTGCCCTGGTGGAAGTGTTGCCCGTTTTGCCCGACGACCAGGAAATTGAAATCGATCCCAATGATTTGCGGGTGGACACGTTTCGCGCCAGCGGCGCGGGCGGACAGCACGTGAATAAAACTGATTCCGCGGTGCGCCTCACTCATTTGCCCACCGGATTAGTGGTGGCGTGCCAAACGGAGCGCAGCCAAGCCCAGAACCGCCTTCAGGCCATGAAGGTGCTGGAGGGGAAATTGGTGCAGCGCATGATTCAGGAACGGGCTTCTAAGATCAGCGAACTTAAAGGCCAATACCGTGAAGCCGCCTGGGGCAATCAGATCCGCTCGTATGTGTTCCAGCCTTACACCATGGTCAAAGACCATCGCACCGACGCCGAAACCGCCCAGGTGCATGAGGTGATGGATGGTGATTTGGATTTGTTCATTGAAGCGTTTTTGTTACAATCAGTCCAAAAATAATCCCATGAAACTCCCCATCACCTCCGGAAAAAACAATCCAATCCTCCGCAAACCGAATCCGCCGGTCAAAACAGTGACCAAAAAAATCCTCAAACTCATCCGCGACATGGTAGAAACCATGTTTGTTGAAGAGGGGGTGGGCATTGCGGCGACTCAGGTGGGGGTAAAACTGAAATTGGCTTTGATACTGCTCGACGGCAAAAGGGTTGTGCCGATTTTGAACCCCGAAATCATTGCCCATTCAGAAACCACGAACAAAGGCGAAGAAGGCTGCCTGAGCCTGCGCGGAGAATGGGGAGCGGTGGAACGGTACGATGAAGTCACGATCCGCTTCATGACTTACAAGGGGGAAATCCGAACGCTTAAACTCACGGGTTTTAACGCCCGGGTCGCTCAACATGAAATCGACCATTTGAACGGGATTCTGTTCGTCGATAAATGCAAGAACTGAATTTAGCCCTGTGAATGTTCGCGATGCTCTTCTTTTGCGAGCATGGTTTCGGCTTCTTTGGATTCGACTTTCATCGTCTCAAGATCTGCAGCGCCAAAGAGAGATGACATCATGGATTTTCCGATCACGTTCATGAGCAAGCCAAAGAGCGCCAAACCGAAGAGCATGGTAACCGCCGCAACCAGTCTTCCCCAAACCGTGATGGGAAACATGTCGCCATACCCCACCGTGGTGATGGTGACAATACTCCACCACATGGCTTTAGGAATTGAAGAATAAACCGCTCCATTGGCCACGCGTTCAGCGTAGTAAATCAAAGTACTTGATAGAATCACAAGCGAAAACAGGGCAATAAAGTAAATTTGCAAATCCATTTTAAGAGTACTGAAAGGGCTTTCCTTTTTCTCTCCGAACCCCTTAGTTGCCGTTTTGGCGAGCTTGAGCAAGCGTACCATCCTCATAAGCCTGAGGAATCGCAAAACCCGAAGGACACGGAGCACTTTGATCGCCCGAAGATCGATCATATTCATGTAAGACGGAGCAATGGCCATGAAATCGATGATTCCCCAGGGGCCCAAAATATAATCCCGTTTTCGCTGGGCCACGTAGATGTTGGCGATGTATTCAAATGTAAAAATGCCAACCACGATTTTTTCGGAAAGATCGAAAAACGTTTGATATTTTTGGTAAATCTCTTCCACCGACGCGAATACGATTGAGAGGATGGAAAAGAAAATGAGAAAAACGATGACATTGTTGATCACCTGATACAGGCGAGATTCTTCATTGCCAAAACCTTCGTGCAAAAAGCGATCGAAGTGATACCAGAAATGAATTTTGGGAGGAGTAGTGGTTTCCATAGAATTTGTTTTTAATTTTGGTTTATCATATCATAGAGCCTGGTTTTTCCAAAGTGGCGACGGGGGCAAGTGGTGAAATTGGTAGACACGCTGCGTTCAGGGCGCAGTGGGGGAAACCCCTTGGAGGTTCAAGTCCTCTCTTGCCCACCAAACAAACAGAAGTTATTGAGACCAATTATTACCCCATTTCTTAAACAATCTTGAAAGAAACTCGTCCCATTGCCGTTTTGATTTATATTTCGGATAAGGATCAGGTTTAATTGGTTCGCCTGAATCCCATATAACATTAAATTGGCCATTTTTGGCAATCTGTCCGATCCTAACTGTTTTATAAACATGCTGATTTTCAGAATCTATTTTTACTATTCCTTCGGGCGCATCAAAGCTAAGTTCTTTTATCGCCTCATGGATAGCCTTTATGTCATCTGTACCTGCCTTTTTGACCGCTTCAGCAAAAAGATACATGCCATAATAGGACGCTTCAATGGGGTCATCCACAACCCGATGTCTGCCGTATTTTTTCTTAAAATCATCCACAAATTTTTTATTTTTGTCTGATGGCAAACTCTGAAAATAAGTCCACGCAGCGTAATCCCCTACAACGGTCTTTAAATCCATGCGACTGATTTCTTCTTCGGCTACGCTGAATGATATAGTTGGAATTTTTTGGGATGAAATTCCCGCCTCCCTTAGTTGTTCAAAGAAAGAAATATTACTGTCGCCATTGATGGTATTCAATATTACATCAGGATTATTTTGTTTAATTTTTTTAACAATGCTTTGAAAATTGCTTGCGCCTAATTTTTTATATTCTTCGCCTACTATTTCTCCGCCGATCTCTTTAATCCGCGCCTTCATTATTTCATTTGCGCTTCTCGGAAAAACATAATCCGAACTGACCAGGAAGAATTTTTTCCCTAATTGTTTAATTGCCCAGTCTATTGCAGGCAGGATTTGCTGATTGGGCGCCGCGCCTAAATAAACGATATTGGGAGATTGTTCCAAACCCTCATATTGAGTGGCATACCAGAGTAAATGATCGTACTTTTCCAATACCGGTTTCATCATTTTGCGACTGGCAGAAGTCCATCCGCCAAAAATTGAACTAACGCCTTCTTCTTTTATAAGTATCTCGGCTTCCCTTTTGAATTTTAATGGATCTGAGGCGCCATCAACGACAATCGGTTCTATTTTTTTGCCAAGCACACCTCCTTTTTCGTTTATCTCATCAATGGCCATTAGCAGTGCATCCACAAGGGCTTTTTCACTAAGGGCCATGGTTCCGCTCAATGAGTGAATAATCCCCACTTTTATATTTTTTTGGTCCAATGAATTCCACAATAATTGAAAGAGCTTCTGCTGCATCTGAGCCAACTCCCGACTTTCAACAATAAGGGCAAAACCTTCCTCTTTAGAAGAAATGACCGCTAGTTTATTGTCATAAACATACATGGTAATTGGGAAAGCCATGTCTTCTGTGGCATATCGGATTTCGCGGAGTTCTTTTTTATTGGTGGTGTGACGTTTAGCGCGAGGATCCAGTTCAAAAGCTTTTTTATCGTTATCGCGGGTTTGAATAGCGTGAAGAGTATATTCAGCCTTAATTCTGCGATTGGTGTAATCTTCAAAAAAATCCGCTCCTACAAAATCAATGACATCGGCAATTGACTGGAAAGCGCAAAGCGTTTTACTGTTTGAACTCAAAACATCTTCCAATACTGTCCTAGCCCCCTGCGCCCCCTCAAAAAACTTTATTTTTGGCTTAATGGAGTGTGGGTTCACAATCGCAGAAAATTGTTCCATCACAGCTTTTACGCGCTCTTTGTCGCTTTCAATTTTCTGCTTTTTGTGTTCGAGATAATTAATCAATTGCTCTGGCTCTAACGGTGCAAAATAATTGATTTTCTTTTGAGTGGTTTTTGTGGCCAACCCCTGCGCCAAAAGCGAATGAAGGATGACGTAGCCTGTTCCGCGATTATAACCGGCTTTTTTAGCAAGAAAGCTGATGGGCTGCTGCCCATGCCTTAAAAGCGTGATGTACATGTTGGCCTCTTTGTCAGATAAGCCAATGTCGGCGAGTAATTGCTGAATCATGATTTTTTTGTTAAGTGCTGCAAATTTATTTTAGCACTAAATGGTATCAATGTCTAGACAAAATGCATTTTTTACTTTATAGTAATCTACTTTCAGGCTAATCAGACGCAATAAAAAGTGAAAAAAAATATTAAAACAAAAGTTGAGCGATAAACAATTTGGGCTATACGAAGGTCAGGTGGTTCTATG
>JAZDOH010000106.1:0-4795 GCA_043798815.1 Candidatus Peregrinibacteria bacterium
TGGACGGATCAATGGGCGATTTTGAGTCATGGGCAAAATTCCTCCTGTGCCACCGGAACGATTTGCGGAAATTTATTCAGCAACCGAAAAGCCCTGCTCAGTCTGTTCAACGATGCCGGCGAAGAGATCCAAACCATGAAATTGACTGAATTCTCTTTAACCCTGCAAGTGCCTCAAGAGGTGATTTTGGCCAGCGACGATAATATCAACGCGTTTTCCGGTTTGCCTCTTTTGGCGATTAATAACGATCAGGATGATGCCGTTAATGAGGATGGGGTTTTGGATGATGGCGCCTGCAATCTCTTTTCCAGCCGTGATGCCGATTGCGACGATCGGGAAGACGAAGACAGTCCGGAAGATCCAGTGGTTTATTGGAAATTCAGCGACAACCTTGGCAATTCCCTGGTGCCCAAAGAAGGCTGCCTGGGCGAAGACAATGAGGCCTTGCTGCAAGGAGGCTCCGAACTGTGCGAAAAGGCCTTCACGCGCACCGGAGATGAGATCAGCGTGACGTTGGGTCAAGAAGCCATGGGAATTACTTCCAACAACGAGGAAAAGAGCATTGCGGAATTTTTGAATGAAATTCCCGACGGCAGTCAGCTTCAATTGGAACTCCTGGTGGTCGCCCCGCTCGAACAGACGGACACCGATCTTCAGAAAATAATCCCCATTCCGGAGTTGGACTATTCACTCGCTTACGTGGATGAAAACAATGAAGTGATGCCCGACCCTTTCTTCGTGATTCAATCAGATGGACATTATTTGGATTTCCAACAGTCCATCACCACGACCATCACTCCCAAAACCTCCGTCCCGCTCCAGGATTTCACAATCATCCAGCAACAATAACGACATTCACCAATTTATTCGGCACGTAAATGGTTTTGATGATTTTTTTGCCGTCGGTGTGGCGCTTTACCGCTTCATCGACTAGGGCTAAAGCGACGGCGTCCGCTTCGCTGATTCCCATTTCGACCTGTTTGCCCGAGCGCACTTTGCCGTTGACGGAGAACACGAGTTCAAAGGTGGTGTCTTTAACCAGTTTTGGATCATAACTTGGCCATTCTTCAAAAGCCAATGTTCCTTTGTGCCCAAGCATCGCCCACAGTTCCTCGCTCATGTGCGGCGCGAAGGGGGAGAGAATGAGAATGAATTTCTCCATCAGCTCCTTCGATATTTTTTTATCCCTGCCTGCCGACAGGCATGGCTTCATTACTTCGTTGGCCAAAATCATCATGGCGGAAATAGCGGTGTTGAAGCCGAAGTTTTCAATGTCTTCCGTGACTTTTTTGATGGTTTTGTGCAGCAGGCGGTTGAGCGGTTCAGATGGAGAATCGCCAACGATCTCGTTTTCCTCCGCCAACCGCCACACTTTCTGCAAAAACCGGTAGGAACCTTCAATGCTCTTGGTGCTCCATGGCTTTTGAGCGGCAAAAGGGCCCATGAACATTTCGTAAAGCCGCAGCGTGTCCGCCCCGTAACGTTTGATCACGTCATCGGGATTGATCACATTGCCGCGGGATTTGCTCATTTTTTCACCGTCTTCTCCCAAAATCAGCCCCTGATGCCGCAATTTCAAAAACGGTTCATCAAAATCGATATAGCCATACCGATGCAAAGCCTTGGTAAAGAATCTAGCGTAAAGCAGGTGTAGCACCGTGTGCTCCGCGCCCCCGACGTATAAATCTACCGGGCACCAATAACTCATCAATTCTTTATCCGCAATCTCTTTCTTGTTTTTTGGATCAGCGAACCGGAAAAAGTACCACGAAGAACACACGAACGTGTCCATGGTATCCGCCTCGCGCCGCGCAGGTTTTTTGCACGTGGGACATTTGACGTTCTGAAATTTTTTGGATCGATGGAGCGGACTGACGCCCGTGGGCATAAAGTCGACGTCGCCCGGCAACTCCACCGGCAAATCTTTCTCCGGCACCGGCACCTCCCCGCACTTGTCGCAATAAATGATGGGAATTGGGGCTCCCCAGTAGCGTTGACGAGAAACGAGCCAGTCGCGGAGTTTATAGCGAGTTATGCGCCTACCCCACCCCTTTTGCTCAATGTAATCCATTATTTTTTCTGTCGCCGTATGAATGTCCAAGTCATTCAAAAATCCGCTATTCACCATGGTGCCAGCCTCCTCCTGAACCTGTTCAGTACGAGTGATAGGTGAACTGTCGCCATCGGGACCGACCACCACACGGATGATTTCGAGATCCATGGATTGAGCGAATTCAAAGTCACGGAGATCGTGTCCGGGCACGCCCACTACCACACCAGTTCCCACACGGGCCAAAACGAAGTCAGTGACGTAAATGGGCATCTTTTTGCCCGTCAGCTGGTTGATCGCGCACCAACCCGTGAAAGCTCCGGTTTTTTTACGGCCTTCCGCCAAGCGTTCCAATTCACTTTTGCGTTTCGCCTGCTCCGCGTACACGCTGACCTCGCCTTTATTTGGAAATGAGGCAAGATTCTTTTTAACGAATTCGCTGTCTGGTGCGGCCACGATGAAGGTGGCTCCAAAATTCGTGTCTGGCCGAGTGGTAAAAACGGTAACGGTCTCATTTACCCCTTCGATGTCATACGTGATGTTGATGCCCTCCCCCCTCCCAATCCAATTCTCCTGCGCTGCCAGCGTTCCATGCGGCCAGTCGATTTTTTTGAGACCGGTGAGCAGGCCATCAGTTTTGCGTCCTTCGTGGATCGTGTCTTCGATGAAATCCGTGATCTTAAAAAACCATTGTTCCAATTCTTTTTGGACGACGGGATTTTTACAACGTTCACAAACGCCATCCACCACCTGTTCGTTCGCGAGCACCGTTTGGCAGCTCCCGCACCAATTTACGGGCGCTTTTCGCTTATACGCGAGGCCGTTTTTGTACAAAAACAAAAAGAACCATTGCGTCCATCGGTAGTAATTCGGCGAAGAAGTGTTTACTTCACGGTCCCAGTCATAGGAAAACCCGATAGCCTGGATTTGTTCCCGGAAACGGACGATCGAATCACTCGTGGTTTTTTGAGGATGAACTTTGGTCTTGATCGCGTAATTTTCCGCCGGCAATCCAAACGCGTCCCAACCCATGGGGTGTAGGACATTGAGCCCTTTCATTCTAAGGTACCTGGAAACAATGTCCGTAGCCGTATAGCCCTCGGGATGGCCCACGTGCAAACCCGCGCCACTGGGATACGGAAACATGTCCAGCACGTAGTGTTTGGGCTTTTGGGATTTCGAGTCCGCCTTGAATGTTTTGTTTTTGAGCCAGAACTTCTGCCACTTCGGCTCAATTTTAGAAGGATCGTACATAAAAAAACTTACGCAACGGTATTACGATATAGCGAAAGGGTGAGAAATTCAAGAACCGACTGCAAGAGCCTTGGCTTCAGCGGGTTGACCAATGAGTCGTGCGATGGTCTCTTTAAGCGCCATTATGTCGAATGGTTTTAGCGCGACCGCGTCAGGAGAATGTTTTTCTATTTCAGGCAGATTGTCCCCTCTTCCTGTTATTACCACAAAGCGCTGAATTCCCGCTGTCCGAGCCGTCCAAATGACTTCAGCACCTGTTTGTTCTGGCTTATCTCCATCAATATTCCAATCCGTCAGCACCAAAGCGATTGCGTCTCGACGCTCCTCAATTAATTTTTTTGCCAACGCCACTGTGGGAGCAAAAATTACATTGTAATCTCCTTGTAAAGCGATTTGCAAAAGGCCTCTGATATCCCCCTCATTTTCGACTACTAAAATGGTTGGTTTTTCGGAGGGCATGTTGATGGGCTATTGATTGAATTGGGCTTAGGTTGTCCTATCAACGCTTTCAAAAAGTCTTTTTAAGGTCATGCGTAACTGAACTGCATTCCAAGGCTTAGTGAGTAAAGCGTCTGGGAAAAGACCATCTTTTCTTAATTGTGCTTTTTCTGTCTCGCTGGGTGGTGTGCCAGTCAATAAAGCCACCGGGTGACCAGTAGCTTTGGCCTCTCGAATAACATCTACCCCTGAAACGCCAGGCATCATTCTATCCGTTACAATGATTGCTTTTGCAGGAAGAGATGCGATATGCGCTCTCACATCCTCAATAGTCTGAGCATCAGTTGGTACTAACAAACGACGAAAATCAAATTCGGCCTCCTTACCTACAGGATTAAGAGTACGTCCTAACGCATTAAGCACTGCTTTCTCATCGTCAACACATAATACTGTGATTTTTTCCGTTGTGGGAATCATAAAAAATGGTGGGTTAAATTGACGGCTCTTTATAATACTAGAAACTACTAAGAAGTCAATGTCAAATTTTCACTTGCTTTTTAACTTGAATCTGATATATTGAAATTGTCTTTTAACCCCTTACCTATAATGGCTCCACAACCTTCACGCGCAGAGTTACGCGCAGAGTTGCTAAACGACGAAATGGGGGCAGCGGCAGCTTCTCCTCTCGCTGGTGCCATTCGAGCTACGCGTTCCCTTGTCCCGGCTGTTCCTAGGGGCTCTGAGCAAGCTGCTGCGGAAGCTAGAGTATATGAAATTTTGGATGAAATGGATAACATGGCTTTTGGAGCTTCTTTAGACGAAGCGCAATTAGTCTAAAAACTGTCGCTGTATCTGCACGGTTCCCATGGCTTTTATTAAACGTCGAAGCGAATCGAGCAAGGAGGTGACCATCCTGAGCGGTTCTTTTTCATTGAACTTATCGAGCCACCTAACTTCTGGACGCGCAGTTTCGTATGGCATTAATCCCTGCAAGGCTTGTGCTACATCATTACGTCTTTCATGAATGCCATACCTGATGTATTCGAGCAGCCT
>JAZDOH010000008.1:0-14125 GCA_043798815.1 Candidatus Peregrinibacteria bacterium
ATCGGCCGGTTCACTCCAAACTATTTGCCCGTCGGCTTTGCTGATTTTTTTACAAAAAGTCGCTCGCGATTCGTCCTGTGGTTTGGGAGAGCCTTTTCCGGCAACAATGGCCGACAAAACCTCCGGTACTTTTTCAGCCGCCAATCGTGCGAGTTGATTGGAAAGCGTGATCGCATTGTCATCCGATGTGATGCGAACTTGGAAGGATTCATACACCGGTCCCGCATCCATTGCTTTCGCCATGTGCATTACGCTGATTCCCGTTTTTGAATCTCCTTCGAGCAAGGCGCTTTGCACGGGTGAGGCGCCGCAGTGGCGGGGAAGGAGTGACGCGTGCACATTCACACAGCCCAAGCGGGGAATTGCCAAAACTTCCTCGCTCAGAATCTGTCCGTAGGCCATCACCAGCATCAAATCCGGCGCAAAAGCTTTAAGTTTTTGAATACTGGATTCTTCATTCATACTTTCAGGCTGAAAAACAGAAAGTCCCAATGTTTCAGCGGCTCGCTTAATGGCAGACGGAGTCAATTCCATTTTTCGTCCTGCTGGACGATCAACACCTGTAATAACTAAGCCAATTGAAAATCGCTTGTCGGCGGACAGTGCTTTCAACATCGGCACCGCGATATCTCCGGTAGCGGCTACAATCAAATTCATAAATTTTTTTTATTTACGATCAGTATACCAGATTTGTCCACTCCAGTTGCTTGATTTGCTGAAAAATTTGTTTAATCTTTTACCCTTAACATCATTAACAAAAAACAAAATGACCTTTGATGAAAAAACCCTACAAGCCATCGGCGCCCTCCTCCGTCAGGCGAATCGGATTTTGATTATTCCCCATAAAGCGCCGGATGGGGATGCGCTGGGGGCTGCCCTGGCCTTGTATCAAACCTTCAAGGTTATGGGCAAATCGCCTTCCATTGTATGTTTGGATGCGCCGGCGGAAGTATTCGCGTTCATGCCTCACATCGAGCAGGTTCAGGCGGGCCAACCCACGTTGGATTACGACGCATATTTTATTGTAGATGCCGGTGCCACGCATCTCACCGGTTTTCACGAAAGCCACCCACAGCTTTTTGATAAAAGCCTGCCGGTAGTGAACATCGATCATCATCCAACCAATCCGTTTTTTGGCCGATACAACGTGGTAGTATCCACAGCCGCTTCGGCCACCATGATCGTGTTTGAATTGCTTCAGGCGCTTGAACTTTCGATAGACCGCGATACCGCCACTTGTCTGCTCACCGGGCTTTACACGGATACCGGTAGCTTTATGCATTCAAACACCACGCCGGAAACCCTCCGTGTGGGCGCGAAGCTGTTGGAAAAAGGCGCCAATCTGCGCGCGATTTCAAAAGAAATTTTCAACACCCTCAAAATTTCTACCATGCATTTGTGGGGGCGGGTGCTGAGGAACGCGTATCAAACCTCGGAATGCGTCACGATGTCGGTGGTCACTCAAAAGGATTTTGAAGAATGTGAAGCAAATTACGAGGAGATGACGGGCGTGGTCGACTATATCAACTCCATTCCCGGCGCCCAATACAGCGTGATTTTGACGGAGCGGGACGGCAAGGTAAAAGGGTCACTTCGTACTCTAAAAGAAGAAATTAACGTGAACAACATCGCCGCCGCCTACGGCGGCGGCGGCCACGCCAAAGCCGCCGGTTTTACCGTCCCCGGCCGCCTCGAAAAAGAAATCCGCTGGAAAGCAGTTGACAGGTAGGCGTAAAATTTGTACTGTAAACCCCTTATCATTATTCACCCATGAGTTCAAACCGGTTCACACGTGAAGATTTTAGGCAGACAAGAAACAGCGAGTGTTTGCCTGAAGAGATCAAAAAAAGGGTAGAAGGGCAAATGAAAGTTCTTGGGGAATTGCGAGAATTGGTTCGGGAGGCCTTAAAAGGAGGCGAAGGAAAATTGTCATCAAGAATTTTGCGCAAACTGGAAAGGGCGGTGGAGGAAGGCGAAAATTTGCGCGAAAGAGTAAAAGCGGTATTAAAAGAAGGCGCTCAGAGGGAAGGAGAGGATGCGCGGCCGGGAAAAATCGACGCTCTTATAGTTGAGGAAATAGGAAAATTAGAAGCCGAATTGAAAAAATTAGGTGGCTCTACCCGGGAAATTGTGGTTGGCGTCCTTAGGAAATTAGACCTTGAAAGATACTGGTTTGATGAGGCTTTCAGCCCGGCAGAACAGCTCGATGTTTTTCCTGCAGCGTTCACAGGGCTTGAAAAAGCGACAGGGGTGCCCCCCCACCAATGGAGAAGCCTGAGCTTAGGGCCTGGGATAGGCCGTGACTGCAAAATTGCTTTAAGAGCTTTTCGCGAAGATTATGGCAGAAGGAATGTTCCAAAATTTGCCGCAAAATTACATGCCGTTGACCTGATGCCGCGTTTTGTGGAAGCGACACAAAGGGCTTTGCGGCCTTTAGGCGTTCCAGAAGGGCACGTTATTGAAGGCGATTTTATGGATCTTCCGACAAGATTCCGGCAAGAAAAGTTCCATTTAATATGGGCGCTCATGCATACCCTTTTCCATTGCACCACCCAGGATGAGCTGAGGAAAACATTGCATGGCATTGAAGAAGCCCTGGCGCCGGGAGGAAGGCTGCTTTTGGATACCGTTGGGCTTTATCACCACAGGGGATTGCCGAGCCAAAAAAGGATCCAGCAATCGAATGATCTGATGAATTTTTATGACCTGCTGGTCAGGATATATGCTGAAACGCATATTGCCCCAAGGCTGGGAAAAGATGCCGACTTTAAAGTGAGCCGTTTCCCCATTGATGACCATACGGCGCGTTGCGGCAGTTATCCGAGGGAAGTTTTAACCAGGCGCTATCTAGAACATGTTCTTGGCGAAATGGGATCCTCTTTGCATATAATAGATACGTTGACTGTGGCCAATAGCCGCTATCCGAAAGATCAGGCCCAAGCTTTAGGAATGCAATGGATACGGGAAAATCAATTGGAAGAATGGCTAAGAAGGGAAATCGCTTACCGTTTGCGCCAATCCAAAAAAGGCAAAAGAACAATCCGCCCATATTATAGCCTTTCCGCTGGATGTCGTGCCGATCAGGTAAGAGATGACACTCTAACACGTGAAATGAACTCAAAAGAAGTGACCGACCAACTGCAAGCACTTGCCATTAAAATGGTACAGGGGTATGTCCAAAGATATCATATTTTGGAAAAGCCGGGAAAAAGACGGAAGAAAGGTAAAAAAGAGTAAAAAACGTGGAAAAGGACTAAAGCTTGATTTAGTCAAAAAATCAATATATTCTAAGAATGTCTTAATAAAGGAATAAGACCCACATGCCACTATCACGAAAACCAGAAGGCGATGCAGGAGAAACAAGGTCTTTTTCAAGAGGAGTTGCAATAACGCTGGTCATTGGAGGTACGGGGCAAAGTTTCAGGGCACCAATACATCCGGCAGGTGAAGAAGAGGGGGAACATCCAGATGTATGGCGCAGTCGGCTAGCAGCCATTGTGGCAGAGGCGATGGATGGGAGGGTGATACGCGTAGAAGAGGAAGAAGGTAAGCTTAGAATAGTCGCCCGTGCAGGGCGCAGAAGGTTACGACAAATTTTAAGTGAAGGTTATCAGGGGTCCTCATTATCGCGGGTGCGAATTGCGTAATTTTTATTTCGCCACCTTCCAACAGGATTCAAAAATCGCGCGCATTGAATTAGCAATGGCGCGGCTTTCTATGATGACGGCAAACATTTCCTCCGTTTTGTAGGAGAAAAAGGCGGTTTTGTTGCCATAAATGTTCAGCTCAATTTCCACAGGAAAGGTTTTTAGAGCTGCAAAGCGGGTATCACGCAGATTGGTTTTATCTTTCTCTCGGAATTTTTTATTGGCAGGATTTTTAGGGGCAATGATCCGGGCGAAAATTCCATTTTCCACGCGGCGAGGCACGTATTCGTTCATCAGATAGTCATGAACTTCCGGCGCCATGTCGCCCACGTTTTCAAAAGAGTCGATGGGTTTTTTTTCTACGAGAGTATCTTCGTATACCCGTTTTACCCCTTCAACCCCTTCATAAAACCGCACGCGGGGAATGTAAAGCTCTTGCTGCTGGAGGGTTTTGATTTGAGGGAGAATGCCGATGACTTGTTTGCTTAGCGTTTCCACATGGTCTTTGCGCTGTTTGATCAGATTTTCCAGCACTTTGTCGGGATCCTCCACAAAAAAGCAGATGATTCCGTATTTCATGGTTTTGGTTACCAAACCCATTTCCGCCAGTTTCACCAGGGTTTTATAAACCGTGATACGGTTCAGCTTCATTTTTTTGGCGATCACGCTGGCGGGTTGGGTGCCCGGCGTGGTGAGCAAAGCCAGGAAAACATCGGGCTCTTTATCCTGGAGCCCCAAGTCGTGCAGAACTTGCAATATTTGCATGATATTTTTTAATTAAAGTGTTGTTCTTGGTTAAGAACAGTTATATTTTAGCTTATCTATAAGCCAAAATCAAGCTTTTGTTACCGGTTATTGACAATTCGCTTACACTGCCTTAACATGTTGACGCTGACAACGGCAGAAACATTCAGGCACATTCCTCATAGACGTCAGCACTTGAGTAGCGGGAGGGCAACTTTATAGGGAAGGGGGGTGGTCAGCATTGTTGATCACCCCCCTTTTCCTTTCCTAACAGTCATCACCATGGTAGCGGAACGATTGATGGCAATGCAGGCGGAAAAACGCAAGACGGACTTGGTTCGTAAGCTTCAGGGGGTGACGCCGCAGCATTTTTTGGAGCGCTCCATGCATGAGGTCAACGATTGTCTCACTTCCATTTTAGCTGTTTGTGATAGCGAGGCAGTTCACACCGTTCCCAAGGTCAAAAAGTACATCCAGCGCGTCAACAAGTCGCTCGCTTCCGTAAAATCGTATCAGGCGGCCGCGTACGGCAAAAAACACTTTAATTTAAGCTTGGCTCTCGAAAACATTTTGAACGTCATCGAAGATAATTTTAAGGGGAAGGTTAAAATCGTCCGCCTCATCTCCGATCTCAATGCCATGGCACAGGGGGATCCAACGGAATTGGAAGAATTTCTTTTATACCTCCTTGTCGAATTGATCGAAGACGGAGCCGCTTTAGAAACGGATCTGCTGGTGGAACTCCGCCAAAAAAATCAGGATGCTTTGATCACAATTCTGAAAGACAAAGTCTTGTTTTCAGGAAAAGTGTTGGAAGAAATTGAACACAGGGCCAAGCGTCTAACCGGAATCGTGCAAATCGCTCCCCAAGTGGACGGAATCGAGGCAACCATTCGAATTCCTTTGGTTTTTACCGCCCCAACTGCTTATGTCAGCCCCACCGTTACCTTTCATGATTCAGCTGAAAAAAAGCTTACAATGGCCAGATGATCTTTTAGAATGGTGCCCAGGAGAGGACTTGAACCTCCACCCCATAAAAACTGGGACTAGCCCCTCAAGCTAGCGTGTCTACCAATTTCACCACCTGGGCACAGCTCAAAGATTTTAAAGTTTTCTGCGCAAATTTTCAAATCTTTGTTCTTCGCTATATATCGCCTCCGGCGATATTTCGCTGCGAAACGCTTTGCTCGCAGCTCGGTCACCTGGGCACGAAGAAGTAGTGGCAGTATATCAAACTTTATTTCGCTTCTTCAAGTTTCACTTTCACTTCAATCGTCTCGCCGCTGCGCCACACGCTGAGTGTGATGGTGTCACCCGGTTTTTTTTGGCTGATGAGCACGTGAAGGGGCTGTTCCGGAGTTATCTGCTCTCCATCCACCTCAAGGATCACATCTTTTATTTTAAGACCCGCTTTTTCGGCCGGGCTGCCGGGAACCACGGCGAATTCCCCTTTGGCTTCATCCCCGGTGAGGAGCGCGCCGCCCTTCACATCGATTTGCAGCTCTTTGGCTTTAACTTCATCCAACACCATAAAACGCACCCCCAAATAAGGCCGCACAATTTTACCGTGTTCTTTAACGCTTTGAATCACGTTTTTCACGTCGTTGATGGAAATGGCGAAGCCGATTCCCTGGGCGTTGGCAGCGATAGCCGTGTTAATGCCGATCACTTCACCTTCTAAGTTCACCAGCGGTCCGCCCGAATTGCCCGGATTGATGGCCGCGTCTGTTTGGATGAGATTGACCAGATTTTCTGTGGAATTAATCGATCCGGCGGCAATGGAACGGCCTTTGGCGCTGATAACCCCCACCGTCACGGTGTTTTCATATTCCGCCAGGGCATTGCCGATGGCGATCACGCGCTGGCCCACCTGGATTTTATCCGAATCGCCGAGAGAAGCCGCTTTTAGCCCTTTCACATCATTTCCATCCGCATCTTTCAACCGAAGCACCGCGATGTCGTTGATGTTGTCGCGGCTCAACACTTCCGCGTTATATTCCGTTTGATCATTCAGAATCACGGTGTAGCTGGCATCAGGATCCTGAACCACATGACGATTCGTCACCACCAGCCCGTCTTCGCTCACAATAAAGCCGGAACCGCCTCCCACTTTGCGTTTTTCGGTGCGTACGTTTCCCTGAGAATCCCGATCGGGTTGCGGAGCCTGGAAAGGAACCCCGAAATTAAAGAAGGGGTCATTGTTGAAAAAATCGTTCAAATTCAGGCTTCCTTGCCGGTACAACGGTAAATCTTTGCTAATCACTACGCTCACCACGCTGGGGCTCACGCGTTTGACGGTATCAATCACCGTGGACTCTTCTTCCACCACCTGCTGGCGGACGGAATTTTGCGCTTCTTGTTCGGGGCTGGTTGCCGGCTTAGTCCAGTAATTCACCGTTAAAACTCCCCCCAAAACGCCCCCGACCAAAGCCATGACAAGCGTGAGCGCGATCATGACAAAAGAATTGCGTCGTTCCATAGGTTTTAGATTTAAAAAATAAAGGGCGACCCCCATTATAGACCCGGCTTTTCTTCAATCAAGACCCCCCTTGCTTTTTCTATTGAACCATTTTTAAAAACATCGCCTCATCTATCACCTTCACTCCCAGCTTTTCGGCGGTATCATATTTGCTGCCCGGTTCAGAACCTGCTAAAAGATAATTTGTATTTTTACTCACGGAGGAACTTACATGCCCCCCGTGTTGCTTGATCATGGCTTTGGCGGCGTCGCGGCTGAGCGTTGGAAGAGTTCCGGTGATCACAAACGTGAGATCGGCCAGTTGGTTGCCCTTTTTTTGGGCGCTGATTCCGGTGAGTTTTACGCCCGCCTTTTCCAGTTTTTTGAGCAGGATTTCCGTGTGCGGATCATGAATCCATTCATAAAGAGAGGCGCCCACGATGTCGCCAATGCCTTCGATCTGCTGTAAATCCTCTAACTTGAGCGCCTTGAGGGCTTTCACCAGATCTCCGATTTCACTCACTTCAGCCGTATTGCCTTCGGTTGCCTTTGCGAACAGCGTGAGCTGGTTTCGTTTGACCTCCCCCTTCAGCTGGATCGTATGAGAGGGGAGTGGAAGCGTTTGTGCCAGCACGTCCGCCGTTTCTTCCCCCACGTGCCGAATGCCCATGGCAAAAAGGAAGCGGGGCAATGAAACGAGTTTTGCCTTTTCGATGGAGTTCAGAAGGTTTTTGGTCTTTTTGTCTTTAAAAAATGGCAGCTGCAGTAGCGCTTCATCCGTCAGCGTGAAGAAATCGGCGGGGTCTTCAATCAGCTGCTGATCCAGCAATCCCTCAATCACTTTTTCTCCAAGGCCGTCGATGTCAAAAGCGTGACGCGACACAAAGTGCTCCAATTGCTGTTGATGAACCGCGAAGCATTTGGGATTCACACAGCGATGCGCCGCCTCACCCTCCACCCGTGTCACAGCTCCGCCACACACGGGACACGTCGCGGGCATGTGGAACTTTTTTTCTTTCCCCGTCCGCAAATCCGTTAAAACCTGCACCACTTCGGGAATGATGTCTCCGGCTTTTTGGATGATTACCGTATCGCCGATCCGCACATCCTTCCGCTCAATTTCATCCGCGTTGTGCAGGGTGGCTCGGCTCACCGTGCTTCCCGCCACCTGAGTGGGTTCCAGAAAAGCCACGGGCGTTAAAACCCCCGTCCGCCCCACCTGCACCTGAATGTTCAGCACCTTGCTCGTGGACTGCTCCGCCGGAAACTTGAACGCGATGGCCCATCGCGGTGACTTGGCCGTAGAACCCAAAAGCTTTTGATGCCGGAACGAATTCACTTTGACCACCAATCCATCAATTTGGTAGGGGAGTGAGGAGTGCTTTTTTCCCCAATGCTGATATTCCTTGAGCACGGAATCGGTCGAGGAATGTTGAACAAAAAATTTGTTCACACGGAATCCCAGTTTCCGCAGCAACTCCAGCAACTCTTTTTGACTCTTGGGTTGTTCCACCACCTCCTGCCTGCCGGCAGGCAAGGTACTTTCCGGAAACGAAATGCCGTAAAAAAACATCTCCAGTTTCCGGCTCGCCGCCACCGCCGGATCCAATTGCCGCACCGTGCCCGCGGCCGCGTTGCGCGGATTCGCGAACTGCTGATCGCCTTGCTCATTCAATTTTTTGAGCGCCTGTTTGCTCATGAACACCTCGCCCGTCACCTCAATCACCGGATAATCCGCCAAACTCATTCCTACAATCTCATTCAGCTCCAGCGGCACCGCCTCAATCGTCCGCACCGCGTGCGTCACATCTTCCCCATACACCCCGTCCCCACGCGTGATGGCGCGGAAATACTTGCCGTGCTGGTAAATGAGCGAAAGGTTCAGTCCGTCGATTTTAAGTTCCGTGATGTAATCCGGTTTTTCCCCAGGCACCATCCGCTTGATCCGCTCTTCCCACTCCAAAAGCTCTTCCCCGGAAAAGCAGTCCGAAAGGGATTGTTTGGCCGTCAGGTGTTTGATTTTGGCAAACTTTCCACTAAGCGCGCTCCCTACCCGTTGCGTCGGCGAATCCGGCGTCACAAACTCCGGGAACTCCCTTTCCAGCTCCTCCAGCTCCCGCTTAATCTTATCCCGCGCCGCCTCACTCACCTCATTTTTATCCAGCACAAAATAGTCGTAATTCCACTTTTTCAACCACGTTTTGAGCTTCCCGATCCGTTGCTTAGCCTCTTGTTTCTGCATGCCCCCATTTTAATCCACCCGGCGGAGAAATAAAGGGGTAAAAGTTCGCTTAACCCACAGAATTTAGTTGTTATTCGGAAAACAATGCGTATAAAATCGAGTTGTACGCCATGGCGGAATCGACGAATAACAAAAATTTTGACGGCTAGGTATTGAAATAAATTAGATGATGGGTGATAATCGCAACCATTACTTATTACAACTATGGAGACAGGCGGATGCGAACAATTTAATGAAATAATGGCTCGGGGAATACCTACGGACTCAACAGAGGCCAAATTCACGGAAGATCATATTATGTGTTGCTCCGATCATGCCGCGAGATTATTTGGTTGTAGACAAGGCATGCTAGAGGTTTTTGACTTGGTTGAACAGGTCGGTCGAGATTTGAATATAGTTGTAGAGGCTACCGAAGCCAAAAATCCTTACGAAGACAAATTGCGGCGAGCACATGCAATACTGCGTCAAATTTGGGACAAAAAATAGCCGTCAAAATTTCTGTTCGCCTGCGGGCGGATTCCGCCACGGACGTACAACAAATCGTTTTATACGAAGTTCTTCACGCTAAGCGAACTTCTCCTGGTTTCAAAAGAGTCCTCGACAGGAAGGAAGTTAGTCGGTGACAAAATGTCACCAAGTGAGCTCGTCACAAGATGTGATCAACTGAAGTAATTATCCACCGGCATAGCCGGTGGCTTTAAAGGAAAGCCCCTGGAAGGGGCTAGGGGGGCTGAGACTGTCAGGTCCAGCGGAGGTCGAGCTGTTCACCGTCGATGTAACGGTCTTTTTTCCATTGGTCCCGGACATATTTCCGGACAATCTCTTTGTCGATCCCGATGGTGCGGACGAATTAAATAAAGCGGAATGAAGTGGCGATGCATTGTCACCGGTTGAAACTGGTGGCAAAGGATGGAAAAATACGTCTTACCGATTATAGCCAAAACCGTGAATACATAACAATTTTAACCTGCTTTTCACGATTATGTTGACAAAACCGTGAAAAAGAATACAATGGTGACATATGACAAAAATACTGAATGTATTCAATAAAATAAATTCTCTCCGGGGGAGATACTATAAGTCATCCATCGGCAAGGATGCGCTTATTAAGTTGATCGCCGAAAGCGAAGTTTCAGAGCAGGTGTACAACTCTAACGCCATAGAGAACAGCACGCTCACACTGGAAGAAACCGAAAAAATACTGCTTCAGATTGATCTGGATCGATACATCACTGAACGGGAAATCTTTGAAGCAAAAAATTTGGCGCGAGTGGTGACCTACATAAACAAAAGAGCCAAGGAACAGGAACTTGCCCTGGATGTAATTTTATCGATTCACAAAATGCTGCTTTCCAATATCCGCAATGACGTCGCCGGAAGATTCAGGAAAACCAATGAATTTGTCCGAGTGGGGAGCTATATTGCCCCAAATCCTAAAGAAGTGGTGAGCCGCCTTGAAAAAATGCTTTCGGAATACAATGCCGCAAGCCATGAAAATATCATCCGGCGCGTGACGAAATTACACCTGACTTTCGAACACACTCATCCATTTGTGGATGGTAACGGCCGGATCGGACGCGTCATCAACAACTATTTACTGATACGGGAAGGGTTTGTACCGATCAATATAAAATTCATCGATCGTAAAAAATACTATGAGGCATTTAGGGAATTTGACGCAAAAGGCGCAACTTCCATTATGGAAGAAATTGTCGGAAAGGCATTAACCAACAGCTACCACAAACGATTGGCTTACCTGGAAGGCAAAAAAATCATCACTCTATCTGAGTACGCGAAAAGCAACAAATTTTCCCATTCTAACCTTATCAACAAAGCCGGCCGGCAGACCATTGAAGCTTTTTTAGAAAAAGGTATTTGGAAAATCGGTGTGGAATGAATTGAATAGCGGTGAAAAAGGTGTAAAATGAGGGCGTTTATCTACTAAAATCAATTTTATGCCAACCAAAAAGAAATCACCGGCCATGCCTGCCGGCAGGCAGGCAAAAGCAAAAGCGAAAAAGGTCACAGTTAAAGGCCCCAAACCCGTGGGGCTGGTGACGCACTTTTACGGGAAAATCAACGTGGGCATCATCAAGCTAAAATCACCCGTAAAAATCGGCGACACGCTGAAGTTTGTGGGCAAACACGGCGAATTCACTCAGCCGCTCACTTCCATGCAATTTGAGCATCAGCCTATTGCCAAGGCGCCCAAAGGCAAAGAAGTGGGGATCAAGGTGAAGAAGCCCGTGCAGGAGGATGACTTGGTTTATTTGGCTTAAGGCGAGTTCCGGCACTTAAAACATTGTCTTTTTGAGAGAAATCTGATATAATTATTAGATAATTTTTAAGTGCGTTCTTATGGATTTAACCGCCCTGATGCGCGACGTGATTCTCTCGGAATCCCCTGATCTCCACTTGCAGGTGGGACAGCCTCCGGTGATTCGGCTAAAAACCGGATTTCTGAGCACTCTGGAATATCCCCCTCTTACCGAGGCGGACATTCGGGGAATGATTGCCCAGATCACTTCCGAAGATCAGAAAAAACGGTTTGCCGAAAATCATGAACTGGATTTTTCCCATCATGTGGGCGAACTCAGCCGGTTCCGTGTGAACATTTACGAAGAGCGGAACGGACCCGCCATTGCGTTCCGGGTGATTTCGGAAAAAATCCCGGGTTTTGAGGAATTGGGGCTCACGGAAACCATCGGCAAATTCACGACGCTGCCTCACGGGCTGGTGCTTGTCACCGGGACGACCTGCAGGGGAAAGACCACCACGCTCGCGTCCATCGTAAACTCCATCAACCAGACTCAGCGCCGGCACATCATCACGATTGAAGATCCGATTGAATTTGTTTATCCCAAAGGGCAGTCGCTGGTGACCCAGCGTGAAGTGAATGTGCACACCCACACATTCGCCAACGCCATTCGTTCCGCTTTGCGCCAGGATCCGGACGTGGTGATGGTGGGGGAAATGCGCGACCTTGAAACGATTGCCGCGGCGATCACGCTCGCGGAAACGGGACATCTCGTATTCAGTACACTTCACACATCCGATGCCGCCCAAACAGTCGACCGCATCATCGACGTGTTTCCGCCGTACCAGCAGCAGCAGATCCGCGCGCAATTGGCCGGGACGCTCAAAGGCGTGGTTTCACAAGTTCTCATCCCCAGGGCAGATGGGCAGGGTCGGGTGGCTGCGCGTGAAGTTATGGTGGTGAATGACGCGATACGGAATTGCATTGCGAAAGGAGAAACCCATCAGATTTACTCCATGATCCAGCTCGGAGCCTCCGAAGGCATGGTGCTTTTAGACCAGCATTTGCTGGAACTGGTGCGCCAGGGTTTTATCACTCCAGAAGAGGGGCTGAGCAAAGCCGATGATATTGAAACATTCCAAGGTCAACTCAACGCCATACTCCAACCAGCTTATGCCTAAAGCCAATCCATCATCTCAGGGGCTGTTTGCAATCCCAGGCTTGCTTGGGTTTGCTCAGGAAAAGCGTTATCAGTCAGGCGATTACGTGTTTCGCCAAGGAACGGACGATCCGCATTTTTACATCGTGATGGAAGGGGAAATCGAGATTCGCGTTAAAGACGGCGATGGGGCGGAAAAAATCATCGCCCATATTACTGCCGGAGAATTGCTCGGAGAAGGCGTGCTGTTTGGAAAAACCTTAAAACCCACTTCCGCCAGGGCCAATTCCGCTCTTCGGGTGGTTGCTCTTTCGTACGATAATTTTCAGAAATGGGCTCAAAAAGAACCCGCGGGCGCCATCGAGTTTTTGCTGAATGTGCTAAAGATCGTCAACCAGCGGCTGAACAAAACCAACATGAAAGTCATCGCCTTGTTTGAAACCACCCAAAGCCTTCGGCTGCACGGCGGGGATTTGAATAAATTATGCTCGAGTCTCATTCGTCAGCTCGTGGGATTGGTGGAGGCCAGGGAAGGGGCGGTCTTGCTCAAAAACCCCTTCAGCCAGGAATGGCGGACGGTTTGTGTTAGCGGCCCAACACTGCAAGCCAAAAATCTCATCGCTTTTGAGCTGGAAAAGCCAAGCTGCTTCACCCAAAGCGACGGACATTGGATCGTGGTGAATTTAAAGGAGATTGGCGCCCTTGTGCTGTTTCGGCGGCTCGACGACAAACCCTTTGACGTGGACCAGCTCCGGCTGACGGAACTGGTGGCGGAACAAACCGCAAGCACCATCGAAGAAACCTCGCGCCACGCGGAAGAAAAAGCGCGCAACATCCTTCATCAAAAACGCTACACGCTTTAACATGCTCTCTTCACCAATTCCTCCATCGGACATCGAAAAAAACCGCCAAATGGCGGCGCTGAGCTATTTGTGGATTTTTAGTTTCATCGTCTTGGTCGCCCGTCGCGACAGCGCTTTTGTGCAGCTGCACGCGCGGCAGGGGCTGGTGTTGTTTTTGCTCTCAATTCTGTTATGGCCCTGGGGAATAACCCGTTACGGGGAATTGATGATTTTAGCCCTCATGGTATTTGGATTTCTTCAGGCGGCCACCGGCAACGCGTACCGCATTCCGGTGATTGGAGATTTTGCGGAAGGGCGTTTGAACTCTCCTGTTTTTGGCAAAGTGTGGCATTACCTCAGGCATGGCATTGTGCGGCTATTCAAGCCGGAACACGTGATTCCTGAATACCAAAAAGCTCAACCTTCGGTGATTCCGGTGGTTAAGGAAACATCAACGGTTCCCGCTACCTCCGTTACGTCACAGCCTGTTTCAGAAGAAAAAAAAGTATCCGCTTTAATCCATCGCGTGGATGAGGATGAAAAGAAACTCTCGGCGTTGGAAGAAGAAGTCAAAACACTCGAATCCAAACTTACTCCTATCCATTAAATTCTCCATGCACAAAACCATTTCCCCGCCGCTCAACAGGCTGCTCAACACCGTCATAAAACTCTATCATCATTATTTGGATTTGCTAGAGCGGTACATCGAAAGCGTCCCCGAAACCGAAACCAAATTACTCATGGAATTGGAAGAACACCTGCAGGAAGTTCAGGAG